>NZ_BAAALF010000003.1:119846-127637 GCF_039528135.1 Kitasatospora nipponensis
AGGCGGGCGGGGGGGGGGCGGGGGGGCGCGCCCGGTGGGCCCTCCGGCGGCCCCGGCGGCTGGCCCGGTGAGCGGCCCCGGTGGCACCGGCCGTGGCTCGGGGTCAGGCGCCCGGGCACTAGGCTGAGCGGCTTAGGCCCTGCCTGGAGCGACCGCCCACCAAGGGCCGGCCGCTCCTGGGCCGGCCCGGGCGGCACGCTGCTCGGCGGCCGCACCGTGCCCCTGAGCAGGAAGGTTCCACCGTGAGCTGGTCCGGATCCCCGGCCCTCCTCCCCAGCGCCACCGACGACCCCACCCCGGTGCTGCGACTGCCGACCAGTGCCGGCGACGTCTCGAACAGCGCCAGACAGGCGACCGGCTGGCTGGGCGCCAACTGGCAGAACTGGCTGGAGGGCGGGCTGCGGATCATCCTGATCGTGCTGCTGGCCCTGGTGCTGCGGGCGGTGGTGCGCAAGCTGATCTCGCAGTTCATACACCGGATGACCCGCGAGCCGGAGGGCGACCTGGAGGCCACCAGCCGGCTCGGCGGGCTGCTGGTCAACACCGAGCGCCGCCAGCAGCGCTCGGCGGCGATCGGCTCGGTGCTGCGCAGCGTCGCCTCGTTCAGCATCATGGGCACGGCCGCGCTGATGGTGCTCTCGGCGCTCGGCGTCAACCTGGCCCCGCTGCTGGCCAGCGCCGGGGTGGCGGGCGTGGCGATCGGTTTCGGCGCGCGCAACCTGGTGACCGACTTCCTCTCCGGGGTCTTCATGATCATGGAGGACCAGTACGGCGTGGGGGACGAGATCGACACCGGGGTGGCCACCGGGACCGTGCTGGAGGTCGGCCTGCGGGTGACCAAGCTGCGCGGCGCGAACGGCGAGATCTGGTACATCCGCAACGGCGAGGTGAAGCGGATCGCCAACATGAGCCAGGGCTGGTCGACCGCGACCGTGGACGTCCAGGTGGGCTACCGGGAGAACCTGGGCCGGGTCGAGTCGCTGATCCTGCAGACCGCCGAGGACTTCGCCAAGCAGAGCCCGTGGGACGAGCTGCTCTGGGACCCGGTGCGGGTGCTGGGCGTGGAGTCGGTGGCCGCGGACGCGGTGGTGCTGCGGGTGGAGGCGCGCACCATGCCCGGCAAGGCGGCGCTGGTGACCCGCGGGCTGCGCCAGCGGCTGAAGTACGTCTTCGACGACGAGGGCATCAAGCTCAAGGAGGAGGCGGTCGCGCTCTCCCCCGCCGCCGGCGCCGCGGTGGAGGCGCTCGCGCCCTCCGCGCTCGCCGATCCCGCCTCGGCCCGCTCGATGGCCACCCGGCCGATCCCGCCGCCCACCCCGGAGGAGCAGCAGGTGCTCGGCAAGCTGCCGTAGCCCCGACCGGCCTCCCGTCCGCCACCACCCCCTCTCCACCGCCCCGCCCGGACCACCGCGTCCGGTACCACCGCGCAGACGCGCGCGGCACCCGCAGCCCCGCCCCCGCCACCCGGCGGAGTGCGGGGCTGCGTCGTGTCCGGTAACGGATCCGCATCCAGTGCCCGACGGGTCATTGACACTCTCCGGGCGCGCGACCTACCGTCCTCTCAGCGATTGGAAACTTTACTAACAATCCCCGAGCGACACCCACCGCCCCGCCGGTTCCCACCTGCGTGGCAGTCGCCGCCCCCGACGGAGGAGGATCAGCACGTGACCGACACCACCCGCCCCTCCGCCGCCACCCCGCCCACCTCCGGACCCGCCACCGCCCCGCGCCCCGGCACTCCCAGCCGGCTGCGGGCGATCAACGACCGGGCCGCGCTCGACCTGCTGCTGGAGCACGGCCCGCTCTCCCGGACCCGGATCGGCACCCTGACCGGGCTCTCCAAGCCGACCGCCTCCCAGCTGCTGGCCCGGCTGGAGGCCGCCCAACTGGTCGTGCCGGTGGGCACCACGCTGGGCGGACCGGGCCCCAACGCGCAGCTGTACCAGGTGAATCCGGCCGCCGGTTACGTGGCCGGGATGGACGTGACGCGCAGCCACATTCGGTTCGCCGTCGCCGACATCACCGGGCGCACGCTGGCCGAGCACCTGCTGCCCACCCCCGGCCGGCAGGCCTCGGGGACCGTACGGCGGGTCGCCGACGGGCTCGCCGAGACCCTGCGGCAGGCAGGCCTCCAGCCGGGCTGCCTGCGGGAGATCACCATCGGCACCCCCGGCGCGCTGGACCCCAACACCAACAAGCTGCGCTACGCCTCGCACCTGCCCGGCTGGCACTCCCCGGGCCTGCCGGCCGAGCTCCAGGAGGCCCTGGGCGCGCCGGTGGCCATCGAGAACGACGTCAACCTGGCCGCCGTCGCCGAGCGGGTGCTCGGATCGGCGCGCGACTGCGAGGACTTCGTGCTCTTCTGGGCCGAGGAGGGCGTGGGTGCGGCCATCGTGATCGGCGGACGGCTGCACCGCGGCTTCACCGGTGGCGCGGGCGAGGTCGGCTACATGCCGGTGCCCGGGGCGCCGGTGGTGCGCCACGCCCGCCGCGAGCAGTCCGGCGGCTTCCAGGAGCTGGCCGGCGCCAACGCGGTCCTGGCGCTCGCCAAGCAGCACGGCCTGGGTGCCCGCACGGCCGAGGCGGCCATCGCCCGGGCGCTGGGGACCCCCGGCGCGGGTGAGGAGTTCCTCGCCGTGCTGGCCCACCGGCTGGCCACCGGGCTGGCCGCGATCGTGGCCGTGATCGACCCCGAACTGGTGGTGCTCTCCGGCGGTACGCCCACCGCCGGCGGCGAGCGGCTGCGCGAGCTCGTCCAGGAGGAGCTCACCGGCCTGGCCGTGCCCCGCCCGGTGCTGCGCAACAGCACGGTGCCCGGCTCGCCCGTGCTGCACGGCGCCCTGCAGCGCGCCCTGACCGCCGCCCGGGAGACGGTCTTCACCACCGCCTGACGCCACCCGCCGGACCGCACCTGTCCCAGGCCACCCGCCCGACCGCACCTGTCCGACCGTCCGACCGCACCGCCTGACAGCACCCCGCTCTCCCCGCTCACCGTTCCCCCTATTCCCCACCGGGGCCGACGGGCGATGACGCCTGCCCCCGCACCCCCCAGGAGGACTCTCGTGACCAGCACCCGCACCCCCGGAAGATCCCGCCGCGCGGCCGCGGCCCTCGCCCTGAGCGCCTCGGTGGCACTGCTGGCCGGCGCCTGCACCGGCACCAACAGCGCCGGCGGCGCGGGCGACGGCTCGGCGTCCGGCAAGGACGTCACCATCACCTTCTGGCACGGCTGGAGCCAGGACAACGAGACCAAGGCGATCAACGACAACATCGCCGCCTTCGAGAAGCTGCACCCGAACATCCACGTCAACGTGGTCGCCAACATCGCCGACGACAAGAGCGAGCAGGCGCTGCGGGCCGGCGGCCCCGACGCCCCCGACGTGGTCTCCTCCTTCACCACCGACAACGTCGGCAAGTTCTGCGCCTCCAAGGTCTGGACCGACCTGACCCCGTTCCTCAAGCAGGACGGCATAGACCCGGTGGCGACGTTCCCCTCCGCGATGCTGAAGTACAGCCAGTTCCAGGGCGACCAGTGCTCGCTGCCGCTGCTGGGCGACGCGTACGGGCTCTACTACAACAAGAAGGCGTTCGCCGCGGCCGGCATCACCGCCCCGCCCAAGACCCTCAGCGAGTTCGACGCCGACGCGGTCAAGCTGACCGTCGCGAGCGGCGACGGCTACCAGCAGCTCGGCTTCCTGCCGAACTACCACGGCTACGAGTCCTCCCCCGCGCACTACCTCGGGCAGTGGGGCACCGGGTACTTCGGCGCCGACGGCAAGTCCGCGCTGGCCGGCGACCCGACCGTCTCCGCGATGCTGACCTGGCAGAAGAACCTGATCGGCCAGCTGGGCGGCTTCGACAAGCTGGAGAAGTTCCGGACCACCTTCGGCGACGAGTTCAGCGCCAAGAACCCGTTCGAGACCGGCCAGGTGGCGATGGCGATCGACGGCGAGTGGCGCACCGCCTCGCTGGCCGACGACAAGCCCGACATCGACTGGGCGACCGCGCCGTTCCCGGTGCCGGACGCGCTGGCCGCCACCTACGGGCGCGGCTACCAGACCGGCACCATCATCGGCATCGCGCAGGGCAGCAAGAAGCAGGCCGCCGCCTGGCAGTTGGTGAAGTACCTGACCACCGACACGGACGCCGTGGTGAGCTTCGCCAACGCCATCCACAACGTGCCCAGCACCAACGCGGCGCTCAACTCGCCCAAGCTGGACGCCGATCCGAACTTCAAGACGTTCCTGGACGTGGCCCGCAACGCCAACTCCAGCACCACGCCCGCCAGTATCAACGGCGGCGCGTACCAGGTGAGCCTGCAGAACTTCGCCTACGACGTGGAGAGCGGCAAGCAGAGCGACCTGGCGGCCGGCCTCGCGGCCACCGACAAGGAGATCAACGCCGCCATCGACCAGGCGAAGTGACGTCCCGATGGCACTGCTCGACTCCACCCTCCCGCCGGCGCTCGCCCCGCAGCGCGCGCTGCGCCGCAAGCGCCGGCGGGAGCGGGCCCGCACACTGGCCTTCCTGTCGCCCTGGCTGATCGGCTTCGGCTTCTTCTTCCTCTACCCGCTGGTCTCCACCGTGTACTTCTCCTTCATGAAGTACGACGGCTTCACCGCCCCCGTCTTCACCGGGCTGAAGAACTGGGACTACGTCTTCAACCACTACCCGTTCTTCTGGCAGGGCCTGCGCAACACGCTCTGGCTGGTGGTGGTGATGGTCACCCTGCGGGTGGCCTTCGGGCTGGGGGTGGGCCTGCTGATCACCAAGGTGAAGACCGGGGCGGGCTTCTTCCGCACCGCCTTCTACCTGCCCTACCTGGCGCCGCCGGTGGCCGCCACCATCGCCTTCGCCTTCCTGCTCAACCCCGGGACCGGGCCGGTCAACCACTTCCTGGGCGAGCTGGGGCTGCCGCAGCCCGGCTGGTTCACCGACCCGACCTGGTCGAAGCCGGCGCTGAGCCTGCTGGCCATGTGGGGCGTGGGCGACCTCATGGTGATCTTCATGGCGGCGCTGCTGGACGTCCCGCGCGAGCAGTACGAGGCGGCCGAGCTGGACGGCGCCGGCCCCTGGCAGAAGTTCCGCTTCGTGACCTTCCCCAACATCTCGCCCATCGTGATGTTCGCGGTGGTCACCGGGGTGATCCAGACCATGCAGTACTACACCCAGGCGATCGTGGCCGGGAAGGTCGCCAGCGGCGTGGTCGGCGGCTCCGGGCAGCAGTTCGAGCCCGGCTACCCGCACGGTTCCACCTGGACCCTGCCGCAGATGGTCTACAGCCTCGGCTTCCAGCGCTTCGACACGGGGTCGGCCTGCGTGGTGGCGCTGGTGCTCTTCGGGCTCTCGATGGCCTTCACCTCCCTGCTGCTGCGCCGTCGGGCCGGCTTCCTGTCGAGTGAGGACTGACCCATGGCCCTGAGCCTGACCCCCACCGGACGCACCGCCGCCGAGTCCGGCCCGGTGCCGGCCCGCACCGCCGCCGCCCGGGTGGCCCGGCGCCGCGCCGCGCTGCACTGGCTGGCCGTGCACTCGACCGCGGTGGCCGCCGCGCTCTTCTTCCTGCTGCCGTTCGTCTTCGTCTTCCTGACCTCGGTGATGACCGACAAGCAGGCGCTGACCTCGGACTTCTGGCCGCAGCACTGGCAGTGGGCCAACTACGCCAAGGTCTGGCGGACCCCCGGGTTCCTCACCTGGTGGCGCAACACCCTGCTCTACGCGGGCCTGGGCACGGTGCTCACCGTGGTCTCCAGCGTGCCGGTCGCCTACGCGCTGGCCCGCTTCCGCTTCCGCGGGCGCAACCTGGCCCTGATGGCGGTCATCTCGATGATGATGCTGCCGCCGCAGGTGACGGTGATCCCGATGTACCTGTTCTGGGCCAAGCAGTTGCACCTGACCGGCACGCTCTGGCCGCTGATCATCCCGATGGCCTTCGGCGACGCCTTCACCATCTTCCTGCTGCGGCAGTTCCTGCTGACCATCCCCAAGGAGTACGTGGAGGCGGCCCGGATCGACGGCTGCGGGGAGCTGCGGACCCTGCTGCGGGTGATCCTGCCGATGGCCAGGCCCGCCATCGCGGCCGTCGCGCTCTTCCAGTTCTTCTACTGCTGGAACGACTACTTCGGGCCGCAGATCTACTCCAGCGAGAACCCCGGCGCCTGGACGCTCTCCTACGGCCTGGAGTCCTTCAAGGGCGCGCACCACACCAACTGGAACCTCACCATGGCGGCGACGCTGCTGGTCATGGCGCCGGTCATCGTTCTCTTCTTCTTCGCGCAAAAGGCCTTCATCGAAGGCGTGACACTGACAGGGGTCAAGGGCTGATGTCTCTCAAGCTCGCCATCGTCGGCGGCGGTTCCACCTACACGCCCGAACTCATCGACGGCTTCGCCCGGTTGCGCGACAGCCTGCCGATCGGCGAACTGGTGCTGATCGACCCGGCGGCCGACCGCCTGGAGCTGGTCGGCGGCCTGGCCCGGCGGATCTTCGCCAAGCAGGGCCACCCGGCCCGGGTCACCACCACCACCGACGTGGACGCCGGGGTGGCCGGCGCGGACGCGGTGCTGCTGCAACTGCGGGTCGGCGGGCAGGCGGCCCGTGGCGAGGACGAGAGCTGGCCGCTGGAGTGCGGCTGCGTGGGCCAGGAGACCACCGGCGCGGGCGGGTTGGCGAAGGCGCTGCGCACCGTCCCGGTGGTCCTGGACATCGCCGAGCGGGTCCGCCGGGCCAACCCGCAGGCCTGGATCGTGGACTTCACCAACCCGGTCGGGATCGTCACCCGGGCGCTGCAGAACGCCGGCCACAAGGCGGTCGGGCTCTGCAACGTGGCCATCGGCTTCCAGCGCAAGTTCGCCCGGCACCTGGGCGTGGCACCGGAGTTGATCCGGCTCGACCACGTCGGCCTGAACCACCTGAGCTGGGAGCGCGGGGTCACCCTGCTGGACGCGCCGGGCGCCGCGGGCGGCCGCGAGGTGCTGCCGGAGCTGCTCGGCGGCTTCGGCCCGGAGATCGCCGAGGACCTGCACCTGCCGCTGCCGGTGATCCGCCGGCTCGGCGTGGTGCCCTCCTACTACCTGCGCTACTTCTACCAGCACGACGTGGTGGTCGAGGAGTTGCGGGCGAGCGGCTCGCGCGCCTCGCAGGTGGCCGAGATCGAGCGGCAGTTGCTGGAGATGTACGCGGACCCGGCGCTGGACACCAAGCCCGAGCTGCTCGCCCAGCGCGGCGGGGCCTTCTACTCCGAGGCGGCGGTGCAGCTGATCGCCGCACTGCTGGGCACCGGGGCCACGCCCGGCGCCGGGGTGGACGTACAGGTGGTGAACACCCGCAACGACGGGATCCTGCCCTTCCTGCCCGACGACGCGGTGATCGAGGTGCCGGCCGAGGTGGACGCCGACGGCGTGCGCCCGCTGCCGCAGCGCGCCGTGGAGCCGCTCTTCGCCGGCCTGATCGCGAACGTGACGGCCTACGAGCAGCTCGCCCTGGAGGCCGCGCTCAAGGGCGGCCGGGACCGGGTCTTCGACGCCCTGCTGGCGCACCCGCTGGTCGGCCAGATCGAGCTGGCCGACCAGCTGACGGACCGCCTGCTCGCGCACAACCGTGCGCATCTGGCCTGGGCCTGAGCACCGCTCCGCAGCACGACACCCCGGCCGGGACGGCCCGGGGCCACGCACGAGTCCGGGGAGTCCGGGGAACCGATGGACCACCACCAGTTGGAACCAGCAGAGCAGAGCGCCGGCAGCGGCCGGGCCGACACCGGGCCGGCCGGCGCCGGCGCCCGGTCGGGGGGGG
>NZ_BAAALF010000004.1:0-8536 GCF_039528135.1 Kitasatospora nipponensis
GACCCCCAGCCAGCCCAGGAGCGGCGGCACCCGCCGCCCCAGCGCCCGCCCGGCCGGCGGGGGGCCGGGGCCGGGCGCGGGGGCGGGGTCGGCCGGCCGGTCCAGCGGGGTCGGTCGGGGATCGGCGGGGAGGGTGAGGGCAGCCATGGGAACTCCTTCGGGTGGGGCAGTCCGCTCTGCCATGATGGGAAGTCCACTCAGCGCCCCTCCATAGCCAATCCGCACCAGGTGGACTGATTCAGATGGCCGACTGGCACAGCACCGTCACCCCCGGCACCCTCGCCCGCCTGCTGCACGGCACCCGGCTGCCCGCACCCGCCGGGGGGGGGCGCCCCCCCCCCCCCCCCCCGCGCCCCCCCCCCCCCGCCTACCGGACGCTGGCCGGCCAGGTGCGGGCGCTGATCTGCGAGGGCCGGCTGCCGGTCGGCTCCCGGCTGCCCGCCGAACGCGAACTGGCCGGCGCGCTGAGCCTCAGCCGCACCACCATCGCCACCGCCTACGAGGCGCTGCGCACCGAGGGCTACCTGCAGAGCCGGCGCGGCTCCGGCAGCTGGACCACCCTGCCCGAGGGCAGCAGCCCACCCGGCGACGCCCTGCACCCCCTGCCGCCGGACGAGAGCGGCCGGGTGCTCGACCTGGGCGTGGCCGCGCTGCCCGCCCCGCAGCCCCACCTCGGCGAGGCCGCCGCCCGCGCCGTCGAGCTGCTGCCCGCCTATGCCGCCGGCCACGGGCACTACCCCACCGGCCTGCCGGTCCTGCGCGAGGCGCTGGCCCGGCGCTTCACCGCCCGCGGCCTGCCCACCACCCCCGACCAGATCCTGGTCACCACCGGCGCGATGGGCGCCCTGCACCTGCTCCGGCGCGCCCTGGTGGCGCGCGGCGACCGGGTCGCGGTCGAGGCCCCCAGCTACGCCCACACCCTGCAGTCGCTGCGGATCGGCGGCGCCCGGCTGGTACCCGTCGCCCATGCCCGCCCCCACGATCCCACCCGGCCACCGGGCTGGGACCTGCCGGAGTGGCGGCGGGTACTGACCGGCGCCGCGGCCCGGCTGGCCTACGTGATCCCCGACTTCCACAACCCGACCGGCGCACTGATCGACGAGGAGCAGCGCCGCGAGCTGCTCGTCGCCGCCCGGGCCGCCGGCACCGTCCTGCTGGTGGACGAGACGATGGCCGAGCTGGGCTGGGGCCTGCCCGAGGAGGAGCGGGTACGGCCCACCGCGGCGCTGGACCGCTCCGCCCAGGTGGTCACGGTCGGCTCGGCCAGCAAGCTGCTCTGGGGCGGCCTGCGGGTCGGCTGGGTCCGCGCGGCGCCCGCGCTGGTGCGCCGGCTGGCCACCGACCGGGTCTACAGCGACGTCGGCACCCCGGTGCTGGAGCAGCTGATCGCCGCCACGCTGATCGAGGAACGGCTGGCCGAGGTGCGCGACTTCCAGCTGACCCGGCTGCGCGAGAGCCACCGGGCGCTGGCGGCCGAGCTCTCCCGGCAGCTGCCCGACTGGCGGTTCGCCGAGCCCCGCGGCGGGCTGACCCTGTGGGCCGACACCGCGGGCCGCTCCGGCAGCGCGCTGGCCGCGGCGGGCGAGCGCAGCGGGGTGCGGATCGCCGCCGGCTCCCGGTTCGGCGTGGACGGCGCCTTCGAGGGCTACGTCCGCATCCCGCTCACCGTGCCGGCCGCCGGCCGGCCGGCGGTCGCGGTGCTCACCGGTCCGGGCGGCATCGGCAAGACGGCCACCGCGGTACGGGCCGCCCACCACCTGTGCGAGCGCTTCCCGGACGGCCAGCTCCACCTCGACCTGCGCGGCAGCACCCCCGACCCGCTCCCGCCGGCCGGGCTGCTGGCCGCGCTGCTGCGCGCGGTGCTGGCCGCGGCCGGCGCCCGGCCGGAGCTGGCCGAGCTGTCACCGCGCAGCTTCGAGCCGGCCCTGGCGGCCGGCCTGCCCGGCACGGCCCCCGACCTGGTGGCCTGCCTGCTGGACGAGTCCTCCTTCCTGCCCGACCGCTTCGACCTCGCCGCCCCCGACACCCTGACCGAGCACCTGGAGCGTCGCCTGGAGCAGCTGGCCACCCTGGCGGTCAACGCGCTGGGCGACAGCACGGCCACGCTGGTGCTGCACACCGTCCCGCTGCCGCGCAGGCTGCGCGACACGGTCATCGGGGTGCGCGCCCGCGGCACCCTGACCCGGCTCTGGTACCGGCTCAACGCCGGACTGCTGGAGCTGGCCGAGCGGGACCGGCGGATCGAGGTGGTGGACCTGGCCGGACTGCTCGCCACCACGCCCCTGGCGGCCCGCGACGAGCGGCTGCTGCGCCGGCCGGCACCGCCGTACACCGACGGCGCGCTGCTGCTGCTGGCGCACGAGATCCGGCGGATCGGGCAGGCCCGGCTCGGGCTCTCCCGGCGGCTGCTGGCCCTGGGGGCGGACTCCGAGCGCTGGCCGCGCGAACTGTGCCGCACGGTGGGCCACCTGGTCGACCAGGGCGTCATGGTCTTCCACTCCGACCACCACACGCCCGACCCGGTGGAACGGGTGCTCAGCGAGCGCCCTGAGGTCCTGCTGCGCCCGGAGGTCTTCTCCCGCCGGGTGGTCAACTGGGCGCCGCGGGCCGGGAACCTGCGCCGGGCCGCGGAGACCCTGGGGATGGGCACCGAGTCGGTGGTCTTCCTGACCGCCTCCGGCTTCGAACGCGGCCACGTGGCCGTGGAGTTGCCCGAGGTGGCGGTGATCGACACCGGTGGCGACCCCACCCTGCTGGCGACCTCGCTGATCAGCCACGGCTGGTTCGACGTCCTGGAGACCGCCCGGGTCACCGACGGGACCTGTTGACCCGCCCGACCCGCCCCACCGCCCCACCGCCCCACCGCCCCACCGCCCCACCGCCCCACTCACTCACGGACCGACCCGCTGACGGCACCACCGGATCACGGCACCACCCCGCCGCACCATCCCGCCGCACCACCCGGGGCCGGCCCACCAGGCCTGCCGCGGGGCCGACCCACTCACACCAGAGGATCGCGACATGCCCCACACCGATGTCATCGGCGCCGAGCAGCAGCCGCTCGGCCTGCGGGTGGCCACCCCGCGCAGGCTTCTGATGTGCCGCCCACGGCACTTCGACGTCTGCTACTCGATCAACCCGTGGATGCACCCGGAGAAGCCGGTCGACAACAACCTGGCGCTGCTCCAGTGGGAGCGGCTGCGCGAGCTGTACATCTCGCTGGGCCACACCGTGGAGGTGATCGACCCGCTGCCCGGCCTGCCGGACATGGTCTTCGCCGCCAACGGCGCCACCGTGGTGGACGGCAAGGTGCTGGGTGCGCGGTTCCGCCACGCGGAGCGCACCGCCGAGGGCCCGGCCTACCTCGCCTGGTTCGTCGCCAACGGCTACCAGGACGTGCTGTGGCCGGAGTTCATCAACGAGGGCGAGGGCGACTACCTGCCGGTGGGCCGGCGCATCCTGGCCGGCACCGGCTTCCGCACCGACCAGCGCTCGCACGCCGAGGCGCAGGAGTTCTTCGGCCTGCCGGTCACCGGACTGACCCTGGTCAACCCCAACCACTACCACCTGGACACCGCGCTCTCGGTGCTCTCCGACACCGAGATCATGTACTGGCCCGAGGCGTTCACCCCCGGCAGCCGCAGCGTGCTGCGCGAGCTCTACCCCGACGCCGTCCTCGCCTCCGCCGAGGACGCCGCGGTCTTCGGCCTCAACGCCTTCAGCGACGGCCGCAACGTGCTGCTGCCGCAGGCGGCCTCGGGACTCATCGAGCAGCTCAAGGAGCGCGGCTTCCACCCGCTGGGCGTCGACCTCTCCGAACTGCTCAAGGCGGGCGGCAGCGTCAAGTGCTGCACGCTCGAACTGCGCGAAGGCTGATCCACCGCACCACCGGCACACGAACCACCCTTTGAGAAAGGCAGCAGCGATGACGGACCGAGCGACACTGACCGAGGACTACCTGGCCCGGATCCGGACCAGTGGCGCCACCGCCGCGGAACTGGTCGGCCGCCAGACCGAGTCCGCCCAGCTGACCGCCTTCTACGGTGGCGGATTCCTCTCCCGGCCACTGCTCCTCGGCCACCAGGAGCAGATCGGCCTCCAGCACGACCTGGAGCAGTTCCACCAGGCCCTGACCAGCCTGCCGGAACGGCTCTTCGGCGGCGACCTGGCCGCCTTCGCCCGCGCGGTGGGGATGACCGAGGTGCAGGTGTCCGCGATCATGCGCGGACGCGGCAGCTCGGTCACCCGCCAGTCCCGCGCCGACCTCTACCTCACCGAGTCGGGCTTCAAGATGCTCGAGTGCAACATGGGCAGCGCGCTGGGCGGCATGGACAACGGCGACATGGCCGAACTCCTGCTGGAGCACCCGCTGCTGCGCGCGTTCGCCGACGAGCACCGGCTCGCCTACGTGGACACCACCGAGGTCCAGGTCGTCAACACCGTGACCGAGTGCGGCTTCACGCTCGACGACCACCCGGTGGTGGCGCTGGCCGACTGGCCCAGCAGCTACGAGACGCTGGCCCCCTACAACAAGCTGCTCTGCGAGCGCTGGGGCGGCTACGGCCTGGAGGCCTACGCCTGCCACATCGGCGAGTTGGAGGTGCGCGACGGCCGGGTGTGGCTGGACGGCCGGGCCATCGACATCATCGTGCGCACCTTCATGATCGAGGACCTGCTGGAGTCCCCCGAGGCGCCGGCCCTGATGGACCCGGTCCTCGACGCGGCCGAGGCCGGCCTGGTACGGATCTTCACTCCGATGGAGACCGAGGCGTACACCAGCAAGGGCGCGATGGCGATGCTCTCCGACGAACGCAACCGGCACCTTTTCAGCGCCGAGGAGTTGGCGAGCCTGGACCGCCTGCTGCCGTGGACCCGGATGGCGCGCTCCGGCCCGGTCACCCTGGAGAGCGGCGAGCAGGTCGACCTGCTGGAGTACGCGCTGGCCCACCAGGAGTCCCTCGCCCTCAAGCCCACCCTGCTGCACGGCGGTCAGGGCATCGTGCTCGGCTGGGACGAGCGGGTCACCCCCGAGCAGTGGCGCGCGCAGGTCACCGAGGCGCTGGACGGACCGTACCTGCTGCAGCGCCGGGTTCAGCCCATCCCGGAGTACTTCCTGGACGAGAGCGGCGAGTTGACGCCCTGGCTGGTCACCTGGGGAGCCTTCACCGGGGTGAACGGCTTCGGCGGCGCCAACGCCCGCGGCCTGCCGGTCTCCGCCGCCAGCGGCATCGTGAACACCAGCACCGGCGCCCTGGCCGGCAGCGTCCTGGTCGAGCAGGCACCGACCGGCTGACCGCCCCGGTCCGTTCAACTGCAGCCCGCGGACAGTTGGACGGACCGGGGCGGCTGTCCGGATTCCGGGCGGCGCGGAGCGGCCGCTGACCAACCGCGCACCTTTGCCGCGCCCGCGACCGCGCCAGTAGCGTGCGCCGAGGGGCCGACCGGTCGACGGGGCGGGCGCGGCCCCTCTCCCAGAGGGGCGGCCGTGCACGAGCCTGCGGACGAGGTGGAACAGGCACTGCTGCGCGCCCACGCCCTGATCGCGGCGAGCGTCTCGGCCCACCGCCGACGCACCGCGCGGCCCGGTGGGGCGGGCGGGCCGTCCGACGGTGGCGGCGTCGACAGTGCCGCGTGGGTGATCCGCCGGGCCGAGAGGTCGGTGGACATCCTGGTGGGCGGCGTGGAGCGGCAGGCCTGGTCGACCGGCTCGGCGCTGGCCGAACTGCGCGTCCTCGCCCGGCCCGGGGTCACCGTCCGGCTGCTCTGCGGGCCGGCGGGCGCACGGCTGCCGGCCGTCCGCGGCGTCGCCGGGAGAGGCGGTGACGAGGTCCGGGTCAGCGCCCTCGCCCAGGGTGAGGCGATCCTGGTCGACAGCCGGATCGCCCTGGTGCGCTCGGCACGAGAACCGGCCGGGCGGCAGGTCTTCGCCGTCCAGGACCCGGCCGCGGTCCGGGCCCTGGCTCTGCTCTTCGGCGGCGTCTGGTCCGGCGCCCGGCCGCTCTCACCGGCGCTCTCGGCGTCACCCTCGCTGTCGGCGCCGCCGACCGCCGTGGCGTCGCCGCACCGCCCGGGCCCGTCCGCCCACCAGGTACTGGCACAGCTGCAGGGCGGCCACACCGACGAGGTGGCCGCCCAGCGGCTGCGGATCTCGACCCGCACCTACCGGCGCCAGGTCGCCGAGCTGCTGCGCGCGCTCGGTGCGACCTCCCGCTTCCAAGCCGGGGCGCGCGCAGTGGAGTTGGGCCTGGTGCGGCCGACCGGAAGCGACCCCGCCGACGGCGACCCGGCCGCGGGAGGGGCCGCCGGGCCGAGGGGAGCCGCGGGTTCACTCGCCGCCGCGGGTCCGACCCCCGGCCGTGCGGGCCCGCGCGGCGCGGCGAGCACCGGCGACGAGGTGGAACGCGCCCTGCTGGAGACCCAGGCACTGCTCGAGTCGACGGTCGCCCGTTACCGCGAACGCCCCACCCAGGAAGGCTCGTTCCTCACACTCCACCCCGACGGGGCGACGTTGCGCGCGGCCGGCGCCGAACTGATGGCCCGGGCCCGGCAGCAGACCACCGTCCTGCTCGGCGCCGACGAGGAGCAGCGCACCGACGGACCCGCGCCCTGGTGCCCGCCGCTCGCCGCCGGCCCCGGCGGAGCGCGGATCCGGATCCTCGGCCCGTCGGGCCGGCTGGCACGGGCGCGCTCCGCGGAACCGCTCCGGTGGGCCGACCCGCGCACTCTCACGGTCCGCGCCACCGTCGCGCCCCTCGCGCTGGACGCCCTCGTCGTCGACGGGCGCAGTGCCCTGCTGCGCACCGGGACGGCCGACGGCCCGCGAGCCGTGCTGATCCACTGCGCCCCGGTGGTCCGCACCCTGGACGCGCTCGTGGAGAACCTCTGGCTCCGCGCGGGCCCGGTCGCCCAGCCGGTCGACCTCGGGGACCGGGCCGGCGCCGCACGCGCCCGACGGATCCTGCGCTGCCTGGACGCCGGCCTCACCGACGAGGTCGCCGCCCGCGAACTCGCGGTGTCGCTGCGCACCTACCGCCGGTACGTCGCCGCAGTGATGGCCGCGCTCGGGGCCGGCACCCGGTTCCAGGCCGGGGTCCGGGCCACGGAGGCGGGGCTGCTGGCGCCGCGGGTCTCCGTGGCCGGCCGGGCACCCCGGTCCGCTCAGCGCGGAGGTTCGGAGATCTCCACCACCCGGGGGGCGGCGAGCGCGCGGTAGTCCTCGGCCCGGATCGCCAGCGAGCGGTCCAGCCGGGCGGCGTTGAAGTACAGCTCCTCGTGGTCGAAGAGTGCCGGGTCCGCCAGCAGGCGCAGCTGCGGGTGGAAGGAGAACGGCGTGATCGTGCCGCTCACCGAGCCCGCCAGCCGCTCGGCCGTACCGCGTTCGGCGAGCGTGGCGCGCCCACCGCCGCAGGCCGACGCCACCTTCGCCAGGTCCACCCGGCGGTCGCCCGGGATCACCGCGACCGCGTGCACCGGGGCGGCCGGTGCCGAGCCGTCCGGGCCGGCCGCCCCGACGACGGTGACCACCATGCACTTGGCCGCCGCGGCCAGCGCGTGCCCGCGCAGCACGCTGGCGCGCGCGGTCTGGCCCTCGGGGGCGTGGTCGATCGTGCGGTACGGCCGGCCCGCCTCGTCGAGGAAGTCCATCAGCCTGACGTAGCCGGCCAGTTCGGGTTTCCTTCGATCCTGCTCCCGGGACGCCGGCCGGTCCTCCAGCACCACGGAACCGGGCATCTCGCGATGGGGCGTCTCGCCTGTCATGAGTCCTCCTCCAACTGGCGCGAGCACGTGGCAGCGCTCCGCGGCAGGTAGCGATCGGTGCGGACCCGCGACACCCCGGGCCGGCCGGCCGACGATCCGCGGCTGCTGGCAACTCGGCTGTGGAGAAGGGGAGTCGGGTCGGTCCTCGGGCTACGGCAGCCCTACCGTCGACGCCTGCCCGCAACCGGATCTCGGGCGGGGCGGGGCATCTCGACACCCCCACTCTCCCCACCGCCGACCACTGACGGCCAGTGATCTGCAGCAATCGGCCAGCTGTCAGCAAGATGCCACCGGGGCCGGCCGGCGGCATCAGGGCGCGAACGCGGCCGAGGGCCGGAGGGCTCAGGGGCAGGTGTAGCTGAACGACGTGGCGGCGCTGCGGGCGTCCGGGGAGAGCACCTCCAGGGTGGCGGTGGCGGCCAGCGTCCCGTGACCCTGGAAGGTCCAGCGCAGCACCACGTCCGTCTGCCGGCTGCCCTTGAGCACCGGCTGCGTGAGGTCGGCGGAGACCGTTCCGTCGCTGCGCTTCCAGCGGTACGAGACCGTCCCCGCGCGGCCGTCGGTGGTCAGCGTGCCGACCACGACGGCGGTGCCGTCGCAGCCCGGGCCCGCGGGATCGGTGTGCACCGAGACGGCGGTGACGCTCAGCGCGGGGCTCAGCCACTGCCAGGCCAGGTACCCCAGCACCGCGAGCAGGACGGCGGCCGGCAGCAGCCACCACAGCCGCCGGCGCCGGCGCGGCGCCTGGCCCGGCCGGGGCGCGCGCGGGGCCCGCTGG
>NZ_BAAALF010000004.1:8546-119200 GCF_039528135.1 Kitasatospora nipponensis
CCCCCAACTCAACCACCATCGGCCGACCGTACTGCTGCCAGGCCCAGTACCCGAGAGCGGCCAGCAGCGCGAGCGGCAGCGGCAGGAGCAGCCAGCGCCGCCAACGGCGCTTGCGGGGCGGTTCGGCGGTGCCGTGCCAGACGGCGGCGGCCTGCTCGGGGACCACGGTGGCACCGGTCGGCACACCGGGGCCGAACCGGCGCAGCCCGTCCGGGTCCGCGGCCGGAACCGGGGCCTGCGGTGCGGCCTCGTCCGGGTCGGGCAGCACCACGGTGGCGCCCGACACGGCGGCGGCGTTGGGCAGTTCGACCGTGCTGCCCGGCGTCGGCCAGACCTCGCCGTCGAGGTAGGTGGCGCTGTCCGCGTCCGCGGCCGGTGCGAACCGTACGGTCTGCGCGGTGGAGGGGTCGGCAGCCGGCGCCTTGCCCAGGTTCACCGTCGGCGCGGGGCCCACCAGGGCCAGGCGCGGATCGACGACCGGCGGCCGGCCCAGCACCACCGTGCGGTCGGGCCCCGGCGCCGCGTCGAGGCGCACGGTGCGGTCGAGTTCCGCGGGCTGCGGGCCCTGCGGCGGCTGGGCAACGGACTCGGTGAGGTCGGGGTCCTGCGGGCGTGGCGTCATGATGGCTTCCTGGCGGCGTGCGGGTTCGTGGGGGCGGCGGGGGTCAGCGGGGCGGGTTGCAGGTGAACGCGTAGATGGACTGACTCGCCGAGGCTCGCGGATACGGCGCCGAGGCCTGCAGTACCCACTGAGTAGCGTTGCCGGTGAAGCTGTGCGTGACCGGTATCTGGGCCTTGGTCTGCCCCTTGAGCAGGGGGTATCCCTCAGCTTTGCCGCTGGCGGCACCGTCGGCGGACCAATTGACGTTCAGCGTGCCATTGGCGGCGCCGTCCGAGGCCACCGTGATCGTGGCGGAGATGGTGGTGGTGTTGACGCATTGGATGGGGCTGATCTGTATCGACGTCACGTGCAGCACGGCCGGCGGGCTGCTGGAGGGCGAGCTGGACGGTGAGGTCGAGGGCTTCGTCGGGCTCGCGCTCGGCGTCGGCGTGGCGCTGCCCGGCAGCGTGGGCGGCGCCGTGGTCGGCGCGCCCGTGGTCGGGGCCGCACCCGTCGGTGCCGGGGCGCCCGGGAGCGTCGGGGCGCCCGGGGTGCTGGTGCCCGGCGTCGGGGCCTTGGTGGTCGCCGAGGCCGAGGCCGTCGTACTGGCCGACGCCGAAGCCGAGGCCGAGGCCGAGGCCGACGGGGTGGGGGAGTCCGACGGCGAGGCGGAGGGCGACGCGGAGGGCAGGGCGTCGGCCCACGGGGTCGTGGTCACCACCCCGCCCGGCCCCAGCGTGGTGGTCAGCTCGGGCACCGGCGCGGACAGCGAGGTCACGCCGGCGGCGTCCGAGCCGTCGGCCACCGCGATCCGGGCCATGGTGCCGGCCAGCAGGACCGCCCCCACCGCGCCGGCCACCACCCGCACCCGCCGGCTCACGCGCGGGCGCCGCTCGCGGGAGCGCTGCGACCACTCGGCGTCCTCGTCCACCCCGGAGAAGGCCGCGAAGCCGGCGAACCCGGCCGGCGCGAAGGTGCCGACCGCCGAGCCGCCCGCGCCGAGCACGGTGGTCGCCAGCGCCGTGGTGCCGGCGCCGGCGGCCCCGCCGGAGGGGAGCAGCACCAGCGGCAGCAGCGCCACCAGCGCGGCCAGCGCGTTGCGCCCGCGCTCCTCCCACTCCTCGCCGTACCCGGCGCGGGCCACCCGCTCCAGTTCCTCGACCAGCGCGGCCGCACTGGCCGGGCGCTCCTCGGGCGTCTTGGCCAGCCCGGCCCGGATCAGCGGCCGGACCGGCGCGGGGGCGAGCTCGTCGGGGATCGGCGCCTCGGTGTGCTGGACCGCCAGTTCGGCGATGGTGGTGCCGCTGTAGGGCTTGGCGCCGGTGAGGCACTCGAAGAAGGTGGCGGTGGCCGCGTAGACGTCGGCGCTGGGCGAGGCGGGCCGGCCGGCCCACTGCTCGGGCGCCATGTAGACGGGGGTGCCGGCGATGCCCGGGGTCTCGCCGTCGCGGGCCGCGATGCCGAAGTCGACCAGCTTGGAGCTGCCGTCGGCCGCGACCAGCACGTTCTCCGGCTTGTAGTCGCGGTGCACCACGCCGGCCGCGTGCGCGGCGGCCAGGCCGAGCAGCGAGCCCTTGAGCACCACCAGCGCGGCCTCCGGCGTGGTGGCGCCCTCCTGGCGCAGCAGCGCGCGCAGCGCGAGGCCGTCCACCAGCTCCATCACGATCGCCGCGCCCTGCGGCCCCTCGACGTACTCGTAGAGCTCGGCCACCTGCGGCGAGCGCAGGCCACCGAGCAGCACCGCCTCGGCCCGGAACGCGGTGGTGTCGCCGACCGCGCCGCTCAGGTACTTGATCGCGACCCGGGTCCCGGTGGCGTCGTGCCGGGCCAGCACCACCCGGCCGCTGGCCCCGGCGCCGAGCTCGCGCTCCTGGGTGTAGCCGGGCAGCGTCCACGGACCGTCGGCCGCGGTCGCGGCGGCCTGGGCGGCGCCGGCCTCGGCGCCGGCCTCAGGGCTGACCCCGGCGCCGCCCTCGGCTCCGTCCTCGCCCCGGTCCTCGGCTCTGTCGTCGCTCTGGCCGTCCATCGTCCGTCTCTCTCGTCAGGCGGTCGGTGCCGCGGGTACCGCTGGCTCGCTTCGCGCGCCGGCCGCGGGGTGTGCGGCGTTGCCAGCGACGTGAACCGTAGGGCCCGGGGTTCCCGCCCGAGGCGGATTCCAGGTCACGATTCGGGTGCTTCGCATGCGCTCCCAGATCCCTTCGTACACAAGGGAGTTGCGGTGCGCGGCAGCCCCCCGGGCCGGACGGCCGGACGGGGCTCGCCCGACTGTACGATGCGCGCCGGAGCGCAGCACAACGCGGGACGGCGCGGGAGGGCGCACGACAGGGACAGGGAGTCGATGTGTTCGGGATCGGACTTTTGCTGTGCGTGCTGCTCGGCGTCGAGATCGGCGGCGTGGTGGCCGGGATCCCGGGTCTCGGCAGCGGCGACGTGGCACTCTTCGTGATCGGCGTGAACCTGGTGCCGTGGACGGCGATCGCCGGCCTCGGTCTGCTGTACGGGGGCCTGCGCCGCCGACGCGGACTCGACCGGCCCGGGCCCACCCGGGCCGCGCCCGCCAAGGTGGAGTCGTCCCGGGCGGTCAGCGAGGGGCCCGACCCCCGGCTGCTGCTGGACCTCACGGTGGCACCGGCGGACCGGCCGGCCTACCGGGTCGAGGTGCGCGTGACGGTGAACATCATGGACCTGGACGACTTCCGCGCCGGCAGGATCGTGCTCGTCGACTACGAGCCCGACCGGCCGTGGCGGGTGACCGCCCGCCCGCGCCGCGACTCCGAGTGGACCGACCGGGTCCTGCTCGCCAAGATCGACAGCGCCCCGCCGGAGACCCGCCTGCGCGAGCCGGTCCGGGTCGGCGGCAGCGCCACCCGCTTCGCCGTGCCGGCGGTGGCCGCCGGCATCCTGCTCTCCCTCGGCCCCCTCTGGTCCTCCTGGTCCCACTGGTCCACCTGGGGCCCGTGACCCCCTCCCCGGAACCCCGCGCCCGGCCCGGCCCTCAGGTGGTGGGCAGCGGGGTCTCGGGGGAGAGCAGGTCGGTCAGGTGGCGGGCGGAGGCGTCCCAGGACCAGGAGTCGCGGACCCAGGCGCGGCCGGCCTCGCCCATCCGCGCCACCTGCGGGTCCAGCAGGGTGGCGGTCAGGGCCCGGGCGACCGCGGCCGGGTCGGTGCCGTCCACCACGTGGCCGGTGCGGCCGTCCAGGACGGTGTCCGGGGCACCGCCCGAGTCACCGACCACCACCGGCAGGCCGCTGGCGGCCGCCTCCAGGAAGACGATGCCCAGGCCCTCGGCCTCCAGGCCGGCCTTGCGGGTGCGGCAGGGCATCGCGAAGACGTCGGCCGCCGCGTAGTACGGCGGCGTCTCGGCGTGCTTCTTGCCGCCGACGAAGACCACCGAACCGTTGCCGTGGCGCTGCGCGAGCTTGCGCAGCCGCGGTTCGTGGGAACCCTGGCCGACCAGCACCAGCACCGCCTCCGGCACCGTGCGCTGTATCAGCGGCAGGGCCTTGATCAGGGTGTCCTGGCCCTTGCGGGGCACCAGCCGGGCCACGCACAGGATGACCCGCTTGCCCTGCAGCCCGAGCTGCGCGCGGACGTCGGCGCCCGCCGAGGCGGCCGAGGCGGCCGGTACGCCGGCCGACCCGGTCGACGGCTCGCAGGACAGCTGGACGGACAGCTCGGCGGCCGGCTGGAAGACCTCGGCGTCCACGCCGGGCACCAGACGGCTCATGCTGGCGCGCGGGCCGAGCGAGGCCTCTATCCGGCTGCGGGTGTACTGGCCCAGGTAGGTCACCACGTCCACGTCGTCGCCGATCCGGCGCATCATCCGGCGGGCGCCGGGCAGCATCGCCCACCAGATCTCGTGGCCGTGCGTGGTCGCCACGATCCGCCGGACGCCGTTGCGGCGCAGGGTCGGTGCCATCAGCGCCAGCGGCGCGGCCGCGCCGAACCAGACCCGGTCGCAGCCGTGCGCCCTGGCCACCTCGACGGCCCGACGGGTGACCCGCGCGGTCGGCAGCAGGGTGCGGGCGGTGTCGCGGACCACCGGGAACGGCAGCTTCGCGTCGTAGGCGGCGTCACCGGGCTCGTGCGAGGTGTAGACGACGAGGTCCTCGGCCGGCATGCGCGTGGTCATGGCGTGGACGAAGGTCTCGATGCCGCCCTGGCGGGGCGGGAAGTCGTTGGTGATGACCAGGGTGGAGCCCATGAGTTGCGTCGTTCCTTCACAGCGAGGTGCTCTCGTCCCGGCGGATTCCGGGTCGGCCAGGTCGAACTCGGCGCGTCGACCGGGGAGTTCACCGGCGCCTCGGCTCGAGGCACCGGCCTGCGGCGCCCGGCCTCCACCCGACCCCCGCTCCCCACCGGTCTCCGATCCTAAGGGGGGCCCGTTCGTGCCCCGACAGGTGGGCACGATCCCCTCGCAGCGGCCCGCATCGCGCTGCCATGCTGACCCGGTGGAAGAACAGGTCGACAAACGGGCGGAGAGCCAGGTGGGCAGACGGGCGCAGATCGGCCTCAGCCTGGCCCCCGAGCTGCACGGGCTCGTCGCCGCCCGGCACCGCGAGCGGCACGCGCCGGTGGCCGCCGACGGCGCCGCGACGCTCGGGCAGCTGGTGGAGTCGCTGGGGGTCCCGCTGACCGAGGTCGGCGCCCTGCTCGTGGACGGCCGCCCGGTCCCCGCCTCGCACCTGCCCGCCGACGGCGAGCGGGTCACCGTCCAGGGCGTCAGCCGCCCCCAGCCGCTGCCCGGCCCCGCCCGCTTCCTGCTCGACGTCCACCTCGGCACCCTCGCCCGCCGCCTGCGGCTGCTGGGGGTCGACACCGCCTACGAGAACCCGGACATCGGCGACGCCGCGCTCGCCGCCCGCTCGGCCGCCGACCGCCGGGTGCTGCTCTCGCGCGACCGCGGCCTGCTGCGGCGCCGGGAGCTGTGGGCCGGCGCGATCGTCCACCGTCGCCGGCCCGCCGAGCAACTGGCCGAGGTGCTCGCCCGGTTCGCGCCACCGCTGGCCCCCTGGACGCGCTGCGTCTTCTGCAACGGCCCGCTGCGCACGACCGGCCAGGAGCCGCAGTGCCGGCAGTTGCCCGACGGCACCGTGCGCCGCCACGGCGCCTTCGCCCGGTGCGACGACTGCGGCATGTACTGCTTCCACGGCGCCCACCACGAGCGCGAGCGGGCGATGGTCGACGAGGTCCTGCGGACACTCGGCGTTCACCGCTGAGCCCCGGCAGCACCCCACAATTGCCTGGCAGCGGCCCCGGTCACACTGCCATGCTGGCCGGGTGGAGAGACCCGAGATCAGCCTGGACCTGGCCGCCGAGCTGCACCTGTTCGTCGGTGCACGGCACCGCGGCGAGCACGCGGTGGTGCGCAGCGACGGCGCCGCGACCCTCGGGCACCTGGTGGAGTCGCTGGGGATCCCGCTGACCGAGGTCGGCGCCCTGCTCGTGGACGGCCGCCCGGTGCCCACCTCGCACCTGCCCGCCGACGGCGAGCGGGTCACCGTCCAGGGCGTCAGCCGCCCCCAGCCGCTGCCCGGCCCCGCCCGCTTCCTGCTCGACGTCCACCTCGGCACCCTCGCCCGCCGCCTGCGGCTGCTCGGCGTGGACGCCGCCTACGAGAACCCCGACATCGGCGACGCCGCGCTCGCCGCCCGCTCGGCCGCCGACCGCCGGGTGCTGCTCTCGCGCGACCGCGGCCTGCTGCGGCGCCGGGAGCTGTGGGCCGGCGCGTACGTCTACAGCCACCGGCCGGACGAGCAACTGACCGACGTGCTCTCCCGGTTCGCGCCACCGCTGGCCCCCTGGACGCGCTGCACCGCCTGCAACGGGGTGCTGCGCACGGCCGCCAAGGACGCGGTGCACGCGCAGCTGCGCGACGGCACCGAGCGGTCCTACGACGCCTTCGCGCAGTGCACCGCGTGCGCCCAGGTCTACTGGCGCGGCGCCCACCACGCCCACCTCAACGCGATCGTGGACGACGCCCTGCGCACCGTCGGCGCCCACCGCTGAGCCGGGCCCGCTCCGCGGCAGGCCCGTACGGCCTCAGGCCAGCCGGGCGGCCGGGCGGGGCGCCGCGGGCAGCGGGTGGCCGGCGGCGGGCTCGCGCAGGGTGCTCAGGTAGCGGTCCCGGGTGATCGGGACGGCGCCCAGGCTGCGGATGTGCGGGCTGTCCCACTGGGCGTCCAGCAGGCGCCCGCCGGCCTCGGCGAACCGGGCCGCGAGGTCGGCGATCGCCACCCGGGCCGCGTCCGGGCGGCGGTTGAACATCGAGTCCAGGCTGAGCACCGGCCCGACCCGCAGCCCGAACGCGCCGCCGATCAACTCCCCGTCGACGCCGTCCTCCCAGACCTCCACGCTGTGCGCCCAACCGCTCTCGTGCAGGTGTCCCAGGCCCGCCCGCAGCTCGCCGGTGAGCCAGTGCTGCTCGCGGCCGGCCGTGCAGCCGGCCACCACCGCGGTGAACGCCCGGTCCAGACTGGTCGACCAGGCCAGCTTGTTGCGCAGTCGGCGGGCCAGCCGGCTGCCGAGCCGGACCCGGTCCAGCCGGATCACCGGGCGCGGGTCCGGGGACCACCAGGCCACCCGGTAGGGGGTCTGGTCGTCCTCGCCCAGCAGCGCGATGGCGCCGGCGGCGACCTGGTCCTCGAAGAGCACCTCGTTGAGGCTGCGGGCGTACTCGTCGGCGGCCGGCAGCGGGAAGAGGCCGCAGCGGTAGGCGGCCAGCAGGCCCTCGGAGCTGAGGTCGGCGCAGAACGCGGCGGGCGCGTCACCGGGCGCGCCGGCCAGGTCCAGCGCGTCCCAGGCGGGCCGGGCGGCGCTCACCGCGCCCGTCCCCTCCGCTCGGGGACGCCGGCGGCGTCAGGCCTCAGGGCACCGGCAGCACCGGCCTCAGCGGCGTCAACGGCGTCGGCGGCGTCGGAGCGGGGCGAGACCCGGGCCGGCGGCGCCAGCCAGCCGCTGGACTGCAGGTGGTCGAGGTAGAGGTCGAGCAGCGCGTCGTCCACCGGCGGCAGCTCGATCCCGCTGCCGCGCAGCGCCCGCTGCGCGTTGGCGTGGTCGAAGAGCGGGAAGGTCGGCCGGAAGTACATCTCGCTGATGGACAGTTCGCTGCCCGGGCAGCGGTCCACGAAGAGCGGGACGAACGGCGTCATCGGGTGGGTCGGGTGCCCGGCCGCGAACCGCACCAGCCCCTCCACCCAGAGCGGGTAGGGCTGTTCCTCGACCGGGTGACCGCGGGCCCGCAGCCGCTGGGCGAGCACGCTCAGCGGCACCGGCCGCGGGCTGGCCAGGTGGTAGACCTCCCCGGTGGCCGGGGCGTGGGCGGCCAGGTGCGCCAGCGCCCGGCTGAACCGGTCGGCCGGCACGAAGTCGAGCAGCAGCCGCACGTCGGGGCAACTGCCGGTGTCCGCAACGTACTTGATCAGGGCGCAGATCTCGGTGCCGGTGTTCATCGCACCGGTGGTCAGGTCGCCGGTGACGTCGTTGGTCCGCACGATGGTGACCGGCAGGCCGGCCGCGGCGGCGTTGTGCAGCAGCTGCTCGGCCGCCCACTTGCTCTCCACGTAGCCCACCCCCAGCCGGTCCGGGTGGTCCAGCGGGGTCCCCTCGCCGACCTCGGCCACCCCGGCCGCACCGAATCCGGCCAGCACCGCCAGGGTGGAGAGGTAGTGCACGGGTATCCCCCGGGCGTGCCCGGCCAGCCGGACCACCTCCCGGGTGGCCGCCACGTTCGGTGCCCGCAACTGGTGGTAGGGGTAGATGAAGTTGACCTGCCCGCCCAGGTGGTGGATCGCGTCCAGGCTGAGCGCCAGTTGCTCGAAGCGCTGCTCGCTCAGGCCCAGCCGCGGTTGGGCGAGGTCGCCGACCACCGGCAGCACCCGGTCGGAGACCAGGTCGCGACGGAGGAAGCGCTGGTGCGCGGAGCGCAGCCGCTCCAGCGCGTGCTCCTCGTCCGGGGCGCGGACCAGGCAGTGGATCCGGGCGTCCGTCTCGGCGAGCAGGGTGTCCAGCAGGTGCACGCCGCAGAAGCCGGTCGCCCCGGTCAGCAGCAGCTCGGCCGGCCGCTCGCGGCGCGGGCGCGGGTGGCCGCCGGTGCGCTGCAGGCCGTCGCCCAGGGCCGCGTCGGCCAGTGCGTCCACCGAGCCGCCCGCGGCGGCGACCGCGCCGGCCCGCGCGGTGTCGATCGCGGCGGCGAACGCGGTCATCCGCGGGTCGCGCAGCAGTGAGCGGGTCAGGAAGCGGATCCGGGTCACCTCGATGCCGAACATGATCCGGGCCCGCGCCAGCATCTCCATCAGCAGCAGCGAGTTGCCGCCGAGCGCGAAGAAGTCGTCGCCGTCGTGGACCTGCTCGACGCCGAGCACCTCCGACCAGAGCTGGGCCACCCCGCGGCGGGCGGCGCTGGAGCCGGTCGCGCCGTTCGAGCCGTTCACCCCGCTCACACCACCCGCGCCCGCGCCACCCGCACCGCCCGCGCGGGCGGCCGCGCCGTCCACCTCCTGGGCCCGGCGGCGCAGCAGGGGCTCGCTGCGCGGCAGCCGGCGGCGGTCGATCTTGCCGGCCGGGGTCAGCGGCATCCGGTCCAGCAGCACGAACTCGGCGGGCACCATGAACTCCGGCAGCCGCTCGGCCAGGTAGCGGCGCAGGCCGGCCCGGCGGGAGCCGGCGTCGGTGTCGGTGCGGTCGGCCAGGGTGTAGAAGGCGGTCAGGGTCCGCTCGCTCTCGCCGCCCTCGTCCGGGCAGACCCGCACCATCCGCACCGAGGGGTGGGCCGCCAGCACCGACTCGACCTCGATCGGGTCGACCCGGAAGCCGCGCACCTTGACCTGGTCGTCGAAGCGGCCCAGCAACTCCAGGTTGCCGTCCGGGCGCCAGCGGCCGGCGTCCCCGGTGCGGTACATCCGCTCGCCGGGCACGTCCGCGTACGGGTCGGGCAGGAAGCGTTCGGCGGTCAGGCCCGGGCGCCCCCAGTAGCCGAGCGCCACGCCGGGGCCGCCGAGGTGGATCTCGCCCTTCTCGCCGGGGCGCACCGGGCGCAGCTCGGCGTCCAGCAGGTGCACCCGGGTGCCGGGCAGCGGTTTGCCGATCGGCACCGGCGCGGCGGGCGCGGCGTCCAGGACGGCGAGGGTCACCTCGCCGAGGGTGGAGGTGACCGCGGCCTCGGTCACCCCGTAGGCGTTGACCAGCCGGGCGGCGGGCAGCCGGCGCAGACAGGTGCGGCAGTCGTCGGCGTGCACGGTGTCACCGCCGACGATCACTAACCGCAGGCCCAGCGGGGTCGGGTCGTGGTCCGGGAGCAGGCTCAGGAAGTGGTGCCAGTAGGCGGGGGTGAGGTCGGCCACGGTGATCCCCAGCCGCGGCAGCCGGTCGAGCAGGTCCGTGGGCGCCCAGGTGGTGGCGCCGCCGAGCACCAGGGTGGCGCCGCTGAGCAGCGTGGCGAAGATCTGCTCCAGCGAGGTGTCGAAGCCCAGCGCCGCGAGCTGGAGCACCCGGTCGCCCGGCGCCAGGGCGTAGGCGTCGGCCACCCGCTCCAGGGTGAAGACCAGCGAGCGGTGCGCCACCAGCACGCCCTTGGGCGTCCCGGTGGTGCCGGAGGTGTAGATCAGGTAGGCCGGGTCGGTGGCCAGGGCCGGGTCGGGCGGCGGTTCCCGGTCGGCCTCGGGGCTCGGCTCGCGCTGCTCCTCCACCACCACGGTGGCGGCCGGGCCCCCGGCGAAGCGCCGCCGGTGCCCGCGGCTGGTGAGCAGCAGCTCGGCGCCGCTGTCCTGCACCAGCTGGACGAGCCGGCGGTCGGGATGGGTCGGGTCGAGCGGCAGGTAGGCGCCGCCGGCCTTGAGCACCGCCAGCAGGGCCACCACCAGGTCCGCGCCGCGCGGCAGGCAGACCGGCAGCACCGCCCCGGGACGCATCCCGAGGCCCAGCAGCTCGCGGGCCAGCCGGTCGCTGCGGGCGTCCAGCTCGCGGTAGCTGAGCTCGCCGTCCTCGGCGAGCACGGCGAGGGCCTGCGGGGCGCGGGCGGCCTGCGCCCGATCGGGCGGGTGGGCCGGCGCGCCGCCGCCCGGGCCGCCACCCGGCGCGCCGCCGTCCGGGCCCCCGTCCACCGCGCCGGGCGCGGTGGGGCGCAGTTCCGTCCAGCGTTTCTCCACCTCGGCCACGCAGGCGCGGCGCGAGTCGGCGGCGAACACCGTCCGCCAGCCGGCCGGAGTCGGCAGATGACCGGGCCAGAGCGCATACTGTCCGCCGCCGTTGCGCAGAACTGCGTGGCGGCCGCCACTGTCGGGTAGGGCACCCATCGGTTCGTCCACGGTCGTGACCTCGGGGGGTTTGTCGCACTGGCGCGGTCGGGGTGTGCGGCGAGGTCGGGCCGACCTCGCCGTCGCGCTGAATTGCGGCGGAAAAGGCACCGGGAGATCGGGCGGTGCGCTCCACGAGCACCGGGCGCGCTGCCCACCCTCCCGACTATACTCACGATAGATGCCGCACGGTGCCCGAGCCGACGGCCGGACCGGACTCCGATCAGTTCGGACTTCCGAATTCCCGTCCAGGGATATTCCGGCGCCCGCCGGCCGGTTTCCGAAAGGCCGTTCCGCCGGGACATTCCCGCCCGAAGCGGCTCCCGTCCGACGCGGTTCACGACCCGACGCAATTCCCCGATCCGAAGCCGTTCAACCGCCCCGAAGCCGTTTACCGGACCACACCGCCGAATCCCGAGCGCAGCGGTTTCCCGCCGGGAATTGCCTTTCGGCGATGTCGCTGAGGAGGTCGCACTCTTGACGCGCCGACGACAGCAGCTGATGGCCTGCTACCTGCTGTGGATGGTGGTCCTCACCAGCATCTACTACGAGTACCCGGACCAGCGGATCATCTGGTGGACCGGCATCGGGCTGAGCAGCGCGATCGCGATCGTGATCGGTGTGCGGCTCAACCGCCCCTCGCACCCGTTGCCCTGGCTGCTCCTGGCGCTGGCGAACCTCAGCTTCACCGCCGGCGAGGTCGTCCAGGTGGTGCAGAACGACTACCTGCACCTGGACAACCCCTTCCCCTCGCTGGCCGACGGCTTCTACCTCGCCGAGTACCTGCTCTACGCGATCGGCGTCTGGCTCTTCATCCGCTGGCGCACCGCCCACCGGGACTGGGCCAGCCTGATCGACGCGCTGACCCTGACCGTGGGCCTGGGACTGCTGGTCTGGATCTACCTGATCCTGCCGAACGTGCACACCGCCGGACTGACCTGGGTGCAGAAGGCGATCTCGATCGCCTACCCGCTGGGCGACATCCTGATCCTGGCCATGCTGCTGCGCCTGCTGGTGCCGCGCGGCGGCAAGAGCCCGGCCCTGCTGCTGCTCACCTTCGGCACGGTGGGCCTGCTGGTCTCCGACATCCTGTACGGCCTGATCCAGCTGCACGGCACCTGGCGGATCGGCACCCCGGTCGACCTGGGCTGGGCGGTGCTGTACTGCGCCTGGGGCGCGGCGGCGCTGCACCCCTCGATGCTGGAGCTGACCCGCCCCATCCCCTCCCAGCAGACCGACATCACCGCCGGCCGCCTCGCCCTGCTCACCCTCGCCTCGCTGATCGCCCCGGGGATCTTGCTGCTGGAGGCGGCGCACGGCATCACCAGCCACGCCGCGGTGATCGGCGCCTTCTCCGCGGTGCTCTTCCTGCTGGTGCTCTCCCGGCTGACCGGCATCGTGGTGGTGCACCGCCAGGCGCTGGCCCGCGAGCGCGCGCTGCGCGAGGTGGGCGGACTGCTGACCTCCGCCGTCTCCGTGGAGGAGGTGGCCGACGCGGTCCAGGCGGTGGCCACCCGCCTGATGCCCCGCGAGGACGGCCACCAGGCGCTGCTGGCGGTGAGCGAGAACGGCGTGCTGCACGTGCGCCAGGCCCGGCGCGGCACCGACCGCTGCAACGAGACCGGGGCCTCCGACCAGGTGCTCGCGCTGGCGGCGGGCCCCGAGACCCGGCTGCTGCGCACCGAGGAGCTCGGCACCGCGCTGGCCGCGAGGCTGGCCGGCATGCCCAGCGCCCTGCTCTGCCCGCTGAGCCTGGAGGAGCGGCCCTCGGGCGACCCGCTGATCGGGGCGCTGATCGTCACCGGCACCGCGCAGGAGCTCACCGCCTTATGGGGCTCCCTGGAGATCGTGGCCGCCCAGTCGGCGCTGGCCGTCGAGCGCGTGGTGCTCAGCCAGGAGGTCATCCGGCGCAACAGCGAGGCCTACTTCCGCACCCTGGTGCAGAGCGCCTCGGACGTGATCCTGATCCTGACCACCGACGACAGCATCCGGTACGCGAGCTCGTCGGCCGAGCGGGTGCTCGGCTACCCGAGCCTGGAGGGCACCCGGCTGACCGACCTGGTACCGGTCGAGGACAGCCGCGCGGTGGGCAACGCGCTGCTGCGGATGCGCGCGCGTGACCAGGCCGAGCAGCGCGAGCACTGGCGCCTGCTGCGGCACGACCGCACCCCCATCGAGGCCGAGGTGCGCTGCAACGACCTGCGCGGCGACCCCACCGTCGGCGGGCTGGTGCTCACCCTGCGCGACGTCACCGAGCAGCGCCAGATGGAGCGCGAGCTCACCCACCGGGCCTTCCACGACTCGCTGACGGGCCTGGCCAACCGGGTGCTCTTCCAGGACCGGGTGGGCCACGCGCTCTCCCGCAGCGAGCGCGGCGGCACGGTGACCGGCGTGCTCTTCATCGACCTGGACGACTTCAAGGTGGTCAACGACACCCAGGGGCACGCGGTCGGCGACGAGCTGCTGGTGGCCGTCTCGCTGCGGGTCTCCACCGCGCTGCGCACCTCGGACACCGCCGCGCGCCTGGGCGGCGACGAGTTCGCGGTGCTGGTCGAGGACGCGCTGCGCCCCGCCGACGTGGAGGCGATCGCCGACAGCGTGCTCGGCGCGCTGGCCGAGCCGTTCCGGCTCAGCTCGGGCGCGGTGCGGGTGGCCGCCAGCATCGGGGTCGCCACCACCGAGGACAGCGTGGACTCCGCCGAACTGCTCACCCACGCCGACCTCGCGCTGTACGCGGCCAAGGCGGCCGGCAAGCGGCAGTGGCGGCACTACCAGCCGGCCCTGCAGGCCGGGCTGATCGAGCGGCACGAGCTGGGCGAGCACCTGGACAGCGCGATCGCGATCGCCGACTCCGCGTTCGCCCTGCAGTACCAGCCGATCGTCGACCTGGCCACCGGCGGCCTGGTGGCCTTCGAGGCGCTGGTGCGCTGGCCGCACGTGCAGCGCGGCATGGTGCTGCCCGACGAGTTCATCCCGGTCGCCGAGGAGAGCGGGCAGATCGTCCAGCTCGGCGCCTGGGTGCTGGAGCGCGCGGTCGCCGACACCGCGTCCTGGCAGCACCTGAGCAACGGGCGGCGCCGGCGCGACCAGCGCCCGCCGCTGCAGGTCAACGTGAACGTCTCGGCCCGCCAGTTCCGCGACGCCGGCTTCGTGGACGTGGTCCGCGAGACGGTGCGCAACTCGGGGATCGCCCCCGGCACGCTCATCCTGGAGCTGACCGAGAGCGTGCTGATGCGCCGCGACGAGCGGGTGCGCGCCGACATGCAGGCGCTCGGCGAGCTCGGGGTCGGCATCGCCATCGACGACTTCGGGACCGGCTACTCCTCGCTGAGCTACCTGCGCGAGTTCCCGATCTCGATCCTGAAGATCGACAAGTCGTTCATCGACGGCCTGGCGCTCTCCCAGCAGCAGTACGCCCTGGTCGAGGGCATCGCCCGGATCGCCGACACGCTGGGCGTGCAGGTGATCGCCGAGGGCATCGAGAACACCGACCAGCGCGACCTGCTCACCTCGATGGGCTGTCCGCTGGGCCAGGGCTACCTCTTCGCCCACCCGCTGCCGGTGGACCGCGCGGTCGCGCTGGTGCGCGGGGACGCGGAGCTGGCGGGCCTGCAGACCATCCGCGGCCGCCCCGAACGGGCCCCCTCCCCCGCCGCCACACCGATCCGCCGGACCTGACCGGCCCTCGCCCGGCCCCGCGCCCGCTCCCCGCGGTGCCCGTCCCCGGCTCGCCTATAGTTGCCGGATCGCGCAATCCGGCAACCGCAGGACGCCCCGAGGCGTCTGTTCCTTGACAGGACCCGGCTCACGGCCGGGGCCGGCCAGCTGGACGCCGGACCGACCGAGGAACGAGGACGTACGGGGATGACCGAGATACCGGTGGGCCGATCCCGGGCGCGGCAACGCGGCCACGGCGGCGGCGCGGGCCTCGCGACGACGGGCGCACAGCCCGCCGCCTCGGCCGTGGTACCGGCGCAGGGCGGGCGGGCCGCGTCCCGCCGGGGCCGCGCCAAGCCGCGCCGGCGGGTGCTGCGGGTGCTCGCCTGGTCCACCGCCGGCCTGGTCCTGGTGACCGGTGGCGGGGTGGCGTACCTGTACGAGAAGTACTCGGGCAACATCCACAGCAGCCCGCTCTTCGGCGGCACCAGCGGTGACGCCGGTCACGAGAAGCCCGACGCCTTCGGCCGCACCCCGATCAACATCCTGGTGATCGGCTCCGACGCCCGCGACAACCCGGCCGACTGCGCGATCGGCGGCGACTGCGGACCGGGCGCCAACGCCGACGTGCAGATGGTCCTGCACGTCTCGGCGGACCGCAGCAACGCGACCGTGATGAGCATCCCGCGCGACGTCATGACCGAGCTGCCGGCCTGCACCGACACCGTGCACCACACCACGATGAAGGCGCAGCGCGGCCAGATCAACAGCACCCTGGACTACGGCCCGGGGTGCACGGTGGCCGCCGTGCACCAGCTCACCCAGATACCCATCGACCACTTCATCACCGTCGACTTCACCGGCGTGGTGCAGATGTCGGACGCCGTGGGCGGGGTGCCGGTCTGCGTCAGCGACAACGTCTACGACCCGTACTCGCACCTCAAGCTCAAGAAGGGCGAGCACACCCTCAAGGGCATGGCCGCCCTGCAGTTCGTCCGCACCCGGCACGGCTTCGGCGACGGCAGCGACCTGGGGCGCGCGGTGGCCCAGCACATGTTCATCGGCTCGATGGTCCGCCAGCTCAAGGGCGCCGGCACGCTGACCAACCCCGGCGCCGTGCTCTCGCTGGCCGACGCCGCCACCAAGGCGCTGACCGTCGACACCGGACTCAAGGGGATCCCCCAACTGATAGGCCTGGCCGACGACCTGAACAAGGTCCCGGCCGACCGCATCACCTTCACCACCATGCAGAACGACCCCGACACCCTCAAGGGCGAGGACGGCCGGGTGCTGGTCGCCCCGGCCGCGAAGAACCTCTTCAGCGCGATCATCAACGACCAGTCGCTGACCACCAGCACCGGCGACAAGTCCTCGGCGGCGGCCCAGGCCACCGGCGCGGGCAGCGACCCCGCCGCCGCCTCCAGCCCCGCCGCCCCGGCCACCGACCCCACCGCCGCCGGCCACCCGGCCACCTCGCCCGCCGCCGGCCTGCCGGCCCGCGACATCGAGCTGCGGGTGCGCAACGGCAGCGGCGCCGGCGGACGCGCCAACGCCGTCCAACAGGCCCTGGTCGCCAAGGGGTTCACCTCCGCCACGATCGCCAGCAACGCCCCCGCCACGGAGCGGACCACCGTCGAGTACCCGGCCGGCAAGCAGGCCCAGGCCCAGCAGGTGGCCCAGGCCATCGGACTGCCCGCCGACGCCGTGCGGCCCGGCGAGGGTACGGGCCTGACCCTGGTGATCGGCGCCGACTGGACCACCGGCACCGGCTACACCGCCCCCGGCGCGGCCCCGAGCGCACCGGCCCCGGTGGACACCCAGGCCGCGCTCAGCAACTCCGACGCCCAGACCGCCGACGACACCAGCAAGTGCGCCCAGGTCAGCCACGACAACACGGTGGCCCTCAACGGCGTCGGCATGACCCCCGTCAAGGCCTACGACCGCAGCCCGGACGTTCCCGACTCCGCCCCCTGACACCCCCTCGGCCACGCCGGGCGCCGCCCGCGCCCGGCGTACGCCCGGCGTCCGCCCGCGCTCGTGCGTACTCCTGCGTGCTCCGCGACACGTTGACGGGCCGTGCGCGCGTCCGTACTCTGCCCACAGTGATGGCATGAGGAAGCCGGTGGGAAACCGGCACGGTCGCGCCACTGTGATCGGTCCGCCCTCGAGGGCGGCCGTAGTCAGGTACTCCACCGTCACGTTGCCCCATTGACAAAGGGACGCACGATCCCCTGAAGGAGGCTCCGCTGTGAGCGGTCTGTCTGCACCCACTGCCATCCCCACCCCGGTCGTCCTGCCGGTCTCGAAGGCCGTCGTCTGGCTGGTGGGCACCGCGCTCGTCGCGCTGGCGGTCTACTACTTCATCGGCGTCGACCAGGGCGCCTACTCCGTGTTCGGCAAGGACATGCACGTCCACGAGTTCGTCCACGACGCCCGTCACTTCCTCGGCTTCCCCTGCCACTGACGATCTGCGGAAGCACGGACAACCGGACATGGAAAAAAGACTCATCCTGCGCGGCGTCCTCGCCGGCGCAGTCGCCGGGCTGCTCGCCTTCGTCTTCGCGCGGATCTTCGCCGAGCCGCAGATCAACGCCGCGATCGCCTACGAGAGCGCGCGTGACGCCGCCCAGTCCACGCTCGACAAGGCGGCCGGCCTGCCGGTCGAGGACGCCGGGCCGGACCTCTTCAGCCGCACCGTCCAGGCCAACGTCGGCATCGGCGTGGGCATGGTCTTCTTCGGCATGGCGATGGGCGCGCTGTTCGCCGTCGCCTACGCGATCTGCCTGGGCCGGGTGGGCAACCTGCGCCCGCGCACCCTGGCGCTGCTGGTGGCGGGCGGTGGCTTCGCCGGCATGTACTTCGTGCCGTTCCTGAAGTACCCGGCCAACCCGCCGTCCATCGGACACCCCGACACCATCCACGAACGCGGCAACCTCTACCTGGTGATGGTGCTCTGCTCGGTGGTCTTCCTGGTCGGCGCGGTCTGGCTGGGCAAGCGCCTGCAGGCCCGCTTCGGCAACTGGAACGCCACCCTGCTGGCCGCCGGCGCCTACGCGCTGGTGATCGGCGTGCTGATGGCCGCCCTCCCCTCGCTCGGTGAACTCTCCGACAACGTCAAGGAGTTCGGGCACCACGCGACCGAGACGCCGCTGCCGCTGAGCAACCCCGACGGCACCATCGCCTTCCCGGGGTTCCCCGCCGACACGCTCTTCTCGTTCCGCTTCTACTCGCTGGCCGCCCAGTTGCTGCTCTGGGCCTCGCTGGGCCTGGTCTTCGGGCCGATGGCCGAGCGGCTGCTCGACCCCGCCCGGGCCAAGGCCGGGGCGAAGAGCGCGGCCACGGTCCGGACGGACCCGGTCGGCGCGGCATGAGGGACCCGAACCCGGGGGCCGCGACGGCGGCTGCGCTCCGACCCCTCGGAGCCCAGCTCGCGCAGATCGCGGCCCTCGGCCCGTTCTTCGCCGTCGAGACCCACGACCCCGCCGTGCCCGCGGCGCCGCCCTGGCGGCCGATGGCCGAGCTGGTCGAGGACCCCGCCGTACCGGCCGGCCGGGCCGCCCAGGTGCGCGGCTACCTCGCGGCGGGCGGCGGGCCGCCGCTGGAGGCCGTGGAGCTGCGGGTGGCCGCCTCGGTGACCCAGCTGGGCCTGGCCGCCCGGCTGCTCTCCCCCGCGCTGGCCGCCGCCGTCCTGCACCGCGCGCTGCTGCCGATCAGCCTGACCGAGGCGCGCTGGCAGCCGGTGCCCGGCGGGATGTTCCCGCTCTCGGTCCCGCACCGCCCGCTGCCGGCCGCCGGCGCCCCGGACGAGGAGCTCGTGGGCCTGCTGGAGAGCGAGCTGCCGGCCGGCCCGATCGCCGCGCTGGCCGAGGCCCTCGCGCCGCTGTCGGTCTCGCCGCACATCCTGTGGGGCAACGTCGCCTCCGCACTCAACGGCGCGGCCACCGCGCTGGCCGCCGCCGCCCCCGAGCACGGGCCGCGGGCCCGGGAGCTGGCGGGGCGGCTGCTGGCCGGACCCACCCTGCTCGGCGCCGCCACCGGCACCGAGCCCGGCGCCCGCTTCCTGCGCCGCAGCTGCTGCCTGATCTACCGCGCCGCACCCGGCGGCGCCGGTGTCCTGTGCGGGGACTGCGTGCTGACCGAGCGCCGGGGCCACGGCTGAGGGCTGACGGCTGACGGCCGAGGGCTGAGGAGCACCGCCTGCGGACCGGCGGCGCGCCGCGGCCGGCGGCGGACCCGGACAGCACGCGCGAGGGTCCCCGCGCCACCCCTAGCGCCCCCTGTCGCAGCCCCTTTCGCGGCACCCCAGGCCCCCTGAAGTGCAGCGAGGGCAAGGTCACACCCCTAGGTTCTCCTGCTGCGCTGCTAACGGGCACTAACCTGCCCTCATGACGGTCCTGCCCGAAGGGCTCCCTCTGGCCGCCGAGTTCCCGGACGCGAACCGGGAACAGTGGCAGCGCCTGGTCGAAGGCGTGCTGCGCAAGTCCGGCGCGCACGACGTGTCCGGTGCGCAGGCCGAGGAAGCGCTCACCACCCAGCTCCCGGACGGCCTGCGCGCCCGTCCGCTGTACACCGCCGAGGACGCGCCGGCCGACGAGGCCGGCTACCCCGGCTTCCCGCCGTATCTCCGCGGCAGCCGCCCGCAGGGGTCGGTCCTCGCCGGCTGGGACGTGCGCCAGCGGCACGCCGACCCGGACCCGGCGGCGGCCAACACCGCCGTGCTGGCGGACCTGGAGAACGGGGTCGGCTCGCTCTGGCTGACCCTGGGCGAGCACGGCCTGCCGATCGCCGCACTGCCCCAGGTGCTGGACGGGGTCTACCTGGACCTGGCCGCGGTGGTGCTGGACGCGGGCGCCGAGTTCGGACCGGCGGCCGAGCGGCTGCTGGCCCTGCTGACCGAGCGCCAGGTGGCGCCCGAGGCGGCCACCGGCAACCTGGGCGCCGACCCGCTGGGCCTGCTGGCCCGCACCGGCGACGACACCGACACCGCGGTGCAGCTCGCCACCGCCGCCGGCCTGGCCGCGCGCTGCGCCCAGGGCTACCCGGGCCTGCGGGCGCTGACCGTGGACGCGCTGGCGTACCACGACGCCGGCGCCTCCCCCGCCCAGGAGCTCGGCTGCTCGCTGGCCACCGGCGTGGCCTACCTGCGCGCGCTGACCGGCGCCGGCCTCGACGTCGACCCCGCCGCCGGCCAGCTGGACTTCCGCTACGCGGCGACCGAGGACCAGTTCCTGACGATCGCCAAGTTCCGTGCCGCCCGCCGCCTGTGGGCCCGGGTGGCGCAGGTCTGCGGCGCCTCGCCGCAGGCCGCCGCCCAGCGCCAGCACGCGGTGACCTCCGCCGTGATGATGACCGAGCGCGACCCGTGGGTGAACATGCTGCGCACCACGGTGGCCTGCCTGGCCGCCGGGGTCGGCGGCGCGGAGGCGGTCACCGTGCTGCCGTTCGACGACGTGGTGGGCCTGCCCGACGCGTTCGCCCGCCGGATCGCCCGCAACACCCAGTCGATCCTGCTGGAGGAGTCGCACCTGGCCCGGGTCGTCGACCCGGCCGGCGGCTCCTGGTACGTCGAGCAGTTGACCGACGAGCTGGCGCACGCCGGCTGGGAGTGGTTCCAGGAGATCGAGCGAGCCGGCGGCCAGCAGGCGGCGCTCAGCGGCCAGTTGATCGGCGAGCGGATCGCCGCGACCTGGGCGCAGCGCTCCACCGCGATCGCCAGGCGGCGCGAACCCATCACCGGCGTCAGCGAGTTCCCCAACCTGGGCGAGCAGCCGCTGGTGCGCGCCCAGGCCCCCGCCGGGCCCACCGGCGGCCTGCCGCGGGTGCGCCGGGCGCAGGCCTTCGAGGCGCTGCGGGCCCGCTCGGACGCGCACCTGGCCGCGACCGGCGCCCGTCCCCGGCTCTTCCTGGCCTCGATCGGCTCGGCGGCCGCGCACACCGCGCGCTCCAGCTTCGCGGCCAACCTCTTCCAGGCGGGCGGCATCGAGACCGTCGCCGGCCAGGGCCTGGACCCGGCCGCGCTGGCCGAGGCCTTCACCACCAGCGGCGCCGCCCTGGCCTGCCTCTGCTCCAGCGACGCGGTCTACCAGGAGCACGCGGTCCCGGTCGCCGGGGCACTGGCTGCGGCCGGCGCATCGAAGCTGCTGCTGGCGGGCCGGCCCGGCGAGCAGCGCGAGACGTACCAGCAGGCGGGAATCGAGGAGTTCGTCTTCGCGGGCAGTGACGCGGTGGCGGTTCTCTCCGGCCTGCTCGACGAGATCGGAGTGGCACGGTGATCCCCGACTTCAGCAGGATCCCCCTGGCCGGGGACGGCGCCGCCGCGGCCACCGGCGAGCAGTGGCGGTCGGCCTGGCAGCAGGCCACCGGCAAGGACGTCGAGGAGCTGCTCTGGGAGACCCCGGAGGGCATCGGGGTCAAGCCGCTGTACACCGGCGAGGACCTGGCCGGGCTGGACTTCCTGGGCACCTACCCGGGCATCGCGCCCTACCTGCGCGGCCCGTACCCGACGATGTACGTCAACCAGCCCTGGACGGTGCGGCAGTACGCCGGGTTCTCCACCGCGGAGGAGTCCAACGCCTTCTACCGCCGCAACCTGGCGGCCGGTCAGAAGGGCCTGTCGGTCGCCTTCGACCTGCCCACCCACCGCGGCTACGACAGCGACCACCCGCGGGTGACCGGCGACGTCGGCATGGCGGGCGTGGCGATCGACTCCATCTACGACATGCGTCAACTCTTCGACGGCATCCCGCTGGACCGGATGTCGGTGTCGATGACCATGAACGGCGCCGTACTGCCGGTGCTGGCGCTGTACATCGTGGCGGCCGAGGAGCAGGGGGTGGCGCCCGAGAAGCTCGCGGGGACCATCCAGAACGACATCCTCAAGGAGTTCATGGTCCGCAACACCTACATCTACCCGCCGCAGCCCTCGATGCGGATCATCTCGGACATCTTCGCGTACACCTCGCAGAAGATGCCGCGGTACAACTCGATCTCCATCTCCGGCTACCACATCCAGGAGGCCGGGGCCACCGCCGGCCTGGAGCTGGCCTACACGCTGGCCGACGGCGTGGAGTACCTGCGGGCCGGGCTCGGCGCCGGCCTGGACGTGGACGCCTTCGCGCCGCGGCTGTCGTTCTTCTGGGCGATCGGCATGAACTTCTTCATGGAGATCGCCAAGCTGCGCGCGGCCCGCCTACTCTGGGCCAAGCTGGTCAAGCAGTTCGACCCGCAGAACAGCAAGTCGCTCTCGCTGCGCACCCACTCGCAGACCTCCGGCTGGTCGCTGACCGCCCAGGACGTCTTCAACAACGTCACCCGCACCTGCGTGGAGGCGATGGCCGCCACCCAGGGGCACACCCAGTCGCTGCACACCAACGCGCTGGACGAGGCGCTGGCCCTGCCGACCGACTTCTCGGCCCGGATCGCCCGCAACACCCAGCTGATGCTCCAGCAGGAGTCGGGCACCTGCCGGGTGATCGACCCGTGGGGCGGCAGCGCGTACGTCGAGAAGCTCACCCACGACCTGGCCCGGCGCGCCTGGCAGCACATCCAGGAGGTCGAGGCGGCCGGCGGCATGGCCAAGGCGATCGACGCGGGCATCCCCAAGCTGCGCGTGGAGGAGGCCGCCGCCCGCACCCAGGCGCGGATCGACTCCGGCCGCCAGCCGGTGATCGGCGTCAACAAGTACCGGGTCGCCACCGACGAGCAGATCGACGTGCTCAAGGTCGACAACTCCTCGGTGCGCACCCAGCAGATCGAGAAGCTGCGCCGGCTGCGCGCCGAGCGCGACGAGGCCCGCTGCCAGGACGCGCTCAACGCGCTGACCCGCGCGGCCGAGGACGGCGCGCGCGGCGGCGGCTCGCTGGAGGGCAACCTGCTCGCGCTCGCGGTGGACGCGGCCCGGGCCAAGGCCACCGTCGGCGAGATCTCGGACGCGCTGGAGAAGGTGTACGGACGCCACTCCGGCCAGATCCGTACCATCTCGGGTGTGTACCGAGACGAGGCCGGCCCCTCCACCGCCGTGCAGAAGACCCGCGACCTGGTCGAGCGCTTCGAGCAGGCCGAGGGCCGCCGCCCGCGCATCCTGGTCGCCAAGATGGGCCAGGACGGGCACGACCGCGGGCAGAAGGTGATCGCCACCGCCTTCGCCGACCTCGGCTTCACGGTGGACGTCGGCCCGCTCTTCCAGACCCCCGCCGAGGTGGCCCGCCAGGCCGTGGAGGCGGACGTGCACATCGTCGGCGTCTCCTCGCTGGCGGCCGGGCACCTGACCCTGGTGCCCGCGCTGCGCGCCGAGCTCGCCGAGGCGGGCCGCTCCGACATCACCATCGTGGTCGGCGGCGTGATCCCGCCGCAGGACTTCGAGGCGCTGTACGAGGCGGGCGCCGCGGCGGTCTTCCCGCCCGGCACGGTCATCCCGGACGCGGCCTACGACCTGCTCAAGGCGCTGGCCGGCGAGCTGGGCCACGAGCTGTGAGCCGCTGAGCCGATGGCCCGCACGATCGACCTCGACCAGTACCGGCAGGGTGTCCTGGAGGGCTCGCGCGCCTGGATCGCGCGGGCCATCACCCTCGTCGAGTCCACCCGGCCGGACCACCGCGAGCTCGCCCAGCGGCTGCTGGTCGACCTGCTGCCGCACTCCGGCGACGCGGTGCGGATCGGCATCACCGGCGTCCCCGGAGTCGGCAAGTCGACCTTCATCGAGGCGCTCGGCACGATGCTCACCGGGCGCGGCCACCGGGTGGCGGTGCTCGCCGTCGACCCGACCTCCAGCCGCACCGGCGGCTCCATCCTGGGCGACAAGACCCGGATGGAGAAGCTCGCGGTCGACCCGAACGCCTTCGTGCGCCCCTCCCCCACCTCCGGCACGCTCGGCGGGGTGGCCCGGGCCACCCGCGAGTCGATGGTGGTGATGGAGGCCGCGGGCTACGACGTGGTGCTGGTGGAGACGGTCGGCGTCGGCCAGTCGGAGACCACGGTGGCCCACATGGTCGACTCCTTCCTGCTGCTCACGCTGGCCCGCACCGGCGACCAGCTGCAGGGCATCAAGAAGGGCGTGCTGGAACTCGCCGACCTGGTCGCCGTCAACAAGGCCGACGGTCCGCACGAACGCGACGCCCAGGCCGCCGCAAGGGAGTTGGCGGGCGCGCTGCGCCTGCTGCAGCCCCCCGACGCGGAGTGGACGCCGCCGGTGCTGACCTGCAGCGGCCGCGACGGCAGCGGACTCGAGGAGCTCTGGGAGCGCCTGGAGCAGCACCGCTCGCTGCTGTCGGCCACCGGCTCGCTGGCGGCCAAGCGGCGCGAGCAGCAGGTCGACTGGACCTGGGCGATGGTGCACGACCAGCTGCTCTCCCAGTTGCGCGAGCACCCGGCGGTGCGCCGGCTGGCCCCCGACCTGGAACGGCAGGTCCGCGAGGGCACGTTGACCGCGACGCTGGCCGCCCAGCGGATCCTGGACGGCTTCCACTCCACCGACTGACCGGGCCGGGGCCGGTCGGCCGGCCGGCCGGGGGCTGGCTGGCTGCTACCGGTCGTTGCCCGGGTCACCGCCGGCCGGAGCGCCGGTGGACGGCGCCGTCGCCGTCGGACTGCCGTTCGGCGGGGCGGCCGGCGGGGCGGGCAGCGGATCGCCCGTCCCGACCGGGCGCAGCACCGCCGCCGCGCAGGTGAGCACGCCGAGCAGGATGCTCAGCACGCCCAGCGCCCGCCCGCGCAGCACCGCTCTCACCGCCGGCTGGGCGCCGGGGAGGCCTGCGCGTCCGCGAGGGCACCCAGGCTCCAACCGAGCGTGGAGACCGCGTCGGCCACGCTGCGCGCCTGGCTGCGGGCCAGCGCGGTGGCGATCAGCACGTCCAGCAGCTCCCCGTACAGCATCCCGGTGGCGGCCCAGATCCGCGGGTACTGGGAGGTCGCGGTGAAGCCGGGGAAGGTGTTGACCTCGTTGACCACCGGCTCGGTGCCCCCGCGCAGGAAGAAGTCGATCCGCAGCAGCCCCGTGCAGTCCAGCGTCTCGAAGACCCGCAGCGCCAGCTCCCGCAGCCGCTCGTCGACCCCCTCGGGCAGCCGGGCCGGCACCTCGAAGCGGGTCGCGCCGTCCTGGTACTTGGCGTCGTAGTCGAAGAACGGCTGCCCGCCGCGCACCCGGATCTCCAGCGGCGGGCCCGCCTGCACGGCGCCGTCCGGGTGTTCGAGCACCGCGACGTCCACCTCCCGGCCGGCCACCGCCTCCTCCACCAGCACCTTGTCGTCGAAGACCCGGGCGACGGCCAGCGCGGCGGGCAGGTCCGCCCAGCGCTCGACCCGGGTGACGCCGAGGCTGGAGCCGGCCCGGGCCGGCTTGACGAAGACCGGCAGGCCCAGCCGCGCCCGCTCGGCCGCGGTCAGGTCCGCCCGGTCACCGCGCAGCACGACGCCGTCGGCCACCGGCAGGCCGGCCGAGGCCAGCAGCCGCTTGGTCATCTCCTTGTCCATCCCGGCCGCGCTGCTGAGCACCCCGTTGCCGACGTAGGGCACCCGCAGCAGCTGCAGCAGGCCCTGCACCGTGCCGTCCTCGCCGTCGGGGCCGTGCAGCGCGGGCAGCACCAGGTCGGCACCGCCCAGGTCGGGCAGCGTGTCCAGCAGGGAGTCCCAGGGCGCGCCGCCGCGCGGCGGGGTGAGCCGGGCCAGCTCGCCCGCGTCGTAGCCGCCGGCCGGCAGGTCCTGCGGGCCGGCCGCCCACTGGCCGTCGGCGGTGATCCGCACCGGCTGGACGGCGTAGCGGGTGCGGTCGAGGTGGGTCACGATGCCCGCCGCCGACTGGCAGGAGACCTCGTGCTCACCGCTGCGGCCGCCGAAGAGCACCGCGACCCTGATCCTGCCGTCGTCCTCACGCACAGCGCTCGCCCTCGTTTCCCTGGTTCCGGTTCCGGTTCTGGTGCTCGTTCTGCTCGGCCGGTCGCGCGGTGCGCGCGGCGGCGGGCAGGTAGCGGCGGGTCACCCGGGCGCCGATCCCGGTCAGTACCTCGTGCGGGTTGGTGCCCGCCCACTGCGCCCACTCCGCGGCGGTCGGCTCGCCCCGGTCCCCCGGCCCGAAGACCAGCACCTCCTCGCCGATGCCCACCTCGGCGGCGCCGGCGTCCAGCACGCACTGGTCCATCGCGATCCGTCCGGCCACCGGGCGCCGGGAACCGGCCACCCACATCCGGGCCCGCCCACCCGCCGCCCGCGGCACGCCGTCCGCGAAGCCGACCGGGACCAGCAGCAGCGTGCCGTCGGCCGGCGCGGTGTACTCGTGCCCGTACGAGACCCCCTCGCCGGCCGCCACCGGGCGGGCCGTCGCGGCCCGGGCCCGCAGCGTCATCGCCGGGCGCAGCCCGTGGTCGCGCCCGGGCACCGGCTCGATCCCGTAGACGCCGAGTCCGGCGCGGACCAGCTCGTAGTGGGTCTGCGGCGCGCTCAGGCAGGCCGCCGAGTTCGCCAGGTGCCGCAGCTCGGGGCGCAGTCCGGCCTGCCGGGCGCAGCGCACCGCCTGCTCGAACTCCCGTACCTGCGCCGCGGTGTGCCGCCCGGGTCGGTCCGCGTCCACCAGGTGCGACCAGAGCCCGCGGACCGCCAGCAGGCCGGCGCGCTCCAGGTCGCGGGCCCGCACGGTCAGTGCCGGCCAGTCGGCGGGCACCACGCCGCCGCGGCGCAGCCCGGTGTCGACCTTGAGGTGGACCCGGGCGGTGACGCCGGTGCGCTCCGCGCAGGCGGCGATCGCCGCCAGGTGCTCCGGGGAGGAGACGGAGAGGTCGATGCCGGCGCGCAGCGCGGGGGCGAAGTCCTCGTCGGGCAGGTGCAGCCAGCTGAGCACCGGGGCGGTGATGCCGGCCGCGCGCAGCTCCAGCGCCTCGCGCACCGAGGTGACGCCCAGCCAGCTCGCCCCGGCCGCCAGCGCGGTGCGGGCGACGGGGACCGCGCCGTGCCCGAAGCCGTCCGCCTTCACCACCGCCAGCAGCGCGCCACGGGCGTGCGCGGCGAGCACCTCGGTGTTGTGGGCGATCGCCGCCAGGTCGATGACCGCCTCGGCGTACGGGGCGCCGGTCGGCGCGGTGCGGCACGCGGTGCGGGACGCGGGGCGGGACGTGCGGGCGGCCGCGGGGCGGACCGCGGTGACCGGACGTGACCACAGGGTCGCAGAGCGCATGGTCGACCTCCTGATGCTTCGTCGGGTGGTGGGGGCTCCTCGAATGCGCCCAGTCCACCCGAACCGGGGTGAAAGCACGGTGAGCCGATCACTCACGCCCCACTCACACCGGCTGACGCATACTGGGTCGGCTCGCGATCACCTCCGGGCCCGACCGGTGAGCGGCCGGTCGACGACCATCCGGCAGCCGAACAGCGAGTGGGACAGATGCGGACACCTGGCGAGGGCACCAGCGGCGGCGGTGCGTCCGCGTACCGGTTCGGCGCCTGGCGCGGCAGCCTGCGGCTGCGGCTGACCGCGGTCTTCGGCCTGATGTTCTTCGTGGCGGCCGCGGCCGTGCTGATCGTGACGATGGTGCTGGTCGACAACTCCATGCGCTACGCCCTGGACCTGGCCTTCCCCGGCAGCTACGGCTTCGACCCGAAGCTGCCCTCCTCGGTGCAGCAGTACCTCGCGCAGCAGCAGGCCTCCGAACCGGCCACCCAGCGCGTCATCCTCGCCTCGATGCAGGGCAACCTGCTGCTCAAGGGCGGTCTGGCGGTGATCGCCGTGGGCCTGGTCGCCACCACGGCGGGCTGGCTGGTGGCCGGGCGGCTGCTGCGCCCGCTGAGCATGATCAGCTCCAACGCCGAACGGATCGCCGGTCGCACCCTGCACCGCCGGATCGACCTGCAGGCCCACCCCGGCGAGGTCAAGACGCTGGCCGACTCCTTCGACAGCATGCTGGACCGGCTCGACCAGGCCTTCGCCGGCCAGTCCCGGTTCATCTCCAACGCCGCCCACGAGCTGAAGACCCCGATCGCGGTCAACCGCACGCTGGTCGAGGTGGCGATGAACCGGCGCGACGCCCCCGTGGAGGTGCAGCGCCTGGGCGAGAACCTGCTGGCCGTCAGCGAGCGGCACGAGCGGCTGATCGACGCGCTGCTCACCCTCGCCCGGGCCGAGGACTCGCTCACCGAGCTGCTGCCGCTCGACGTCGCCGACCTGGCCCGCTCGGTGCTGACCGCGTCCGCGGCCGAGGCCGAGCGGCTGGAGGTGACGCTGGAGGCGCAGCTGGACCCCGCGGTCGCCATCGGCGACCCGGTGCTGCTGGAGCAGGTGGTGCGCAACCTGGTGGACAACGCGGTCCGCTACAACCGGCCGGGCGGCGTGGTCACCGTGCGGACCGGGCGCGGGCCCTACGGTGCGCAGGTGGCGGTCGGCAACACCGGGCCGGTGATCGCCGAGCACGAGATCCCGGTGCTCTTCGCCCCCTTCCGCCGGCTGATCGACCGGGTCGGCTCGGCGCGCGGCAGCGGCCTGGGGCTCTCCATCGTGCGGGCCGTCGCGCAGGCGCACGGCGGCGAGGCGACCGCGGCCCCGCGCCCGGGCGGCGGGCTGGAGGTCCGCGTGCTGCTGCCCGCCGACGGCCCCAACGCCCGCCCGCCACACCGGCGCTGACGGGCTCTCGGCGGTGCCGAACGCTGCTACGGGATCCGGTAGCCGGTCCCGGTGATGGTCTCGATCAGCGGCGGGTCCGCCAGCTTGCGGCGCAGGCTGCGCATCGTGACCCGCACGATGGTGGTGAACGGGTCGATGTTCTCGTCCCAGGCGCGTTCCAGCAGTTCCTCGGCGGAGACCGGCGCGCCCTGGGCCCGCAGCAGTTCCTCCAGGACCGCGAACTCCTTGCGGGAGAGCGCCAGCGGGCGCCCCTCGCGGCTGGCGGCGCGGTGGTGCGGGTCCAGCCGCAGGCCCGCGCGCTCCAGCACCGGCGGGGTGGCCGGGCGCGACCGGCGGCCCAGGGCGCGGATCCGGGCGATCAGCTCGGCGAAGGCGAACGGCTTGGCCAGGTAGTCGTCGGCGCCCAGGTTCAGGCCCGCCACCCGCTCGGCCAGGGTGGTGGAGACGGTGAGCATCAGCACCCGTACGTCCGCGCCGGCGGCCACCGTGCGCCGGCAGACCTCGTCGCCGTGCAGCCGGGGCAGGTCGCGGTCCAGCACCATCACGTCGTAGCTGTGGACGGCCAGGTGCTCCAGCGCGGCCTCGCCGTCGTGGACCACGTCGACGGCGAACGCCTCCTGCCGCAGTCCCTCCGCGATGGCCTCGGCCAGCAGTTCCTCGTCCTCGACCACCAGTACCCGCATCCGGCCCGCCCCGCTCCCGATCACCGCCCTCGAGGACGCGACCGTCCCCACTGTCTCTTCCGGACGCCGGTGCCGCCCGCGCGGTTGCAGGGGCGGTCGCCGTCCCGAGCAGCCCGTTCGGGGTCACGCCGTCCAACCGAATAGAATCGTCTCTTGCGCCCGCGCACCAGCCACCGGGTCCAACAGCTACGGAGCGGCGTCACCGGCCTGCCGCCCATCCGCACCCGAGGAAGACAACGTGAGCAACGAACAGCCCATCCCGGTCCTGCAGGTCCTCAACGAGGCCGGCCGCCGCCGGACCTTCGCCGTGATCAGCCACCCGGACGCGGGCAAGTCCACGCTCACCGAGGCGCTGGCGCTGCACGCCAAGGCGATCACCTCGGCGGGCGCGGTGCACGCGAAGGGCGCCCGCCGCGGCGTCACCAGCGACTGGATGGAACTGGAGCGCGAGCGCGGCATCTCGGTCACCTCGGCGGCGCTGCAGTTCGACCACCGCGGCCACGTGATGAACCTGGTCGACACCCCCGGCCACGCCGACTTCTCCGAGGACACCTACCGGGTGCTGGCGGCCGTCGACTGCGCGATCATGCTGGTCGACGCGGCCAAGGGCCTGGAGGAGCAGACCCGCAAGCTCTTCGCCGTCTGCCGCCACCGCGGCGTCCCGGTGATCACCTTCATCAACAAGTGGGACCGCCGCGGTCGCGAGGCGCTCACCCTGCTCGAGGACATCGAGACCCACCTGGGCATCACCCCGGTGCCGGTGGTCTGGCCGGTCGGCAACGCTGGCAACCTGCGCGGCCTGGTGCAGGCCGCCGACACCGAGCAGATGCTGCGCTACACCAAGGTCCCCGCCGGCACGCACGCCGCCATCGAGGAGCGGCTGACCGCCGAGCAGGCCGCCGAGCAGGAGGGCGAGGAGTGGCAGACCGCGCTGGAGGAGCTGGAGCTGGTGCTCTCCTCCGGTCCCGGTTACGACCAGGAGGCCTTCGAGTCCGGCAAGATCAGCCCGGTCTTCTTCGGCGCCGCGCTCACCAACATCGGCGTGAAGCTGCTGCTGGACGCCGTCGTGGACCTGGCCCCGGGCCCCGGCCCGCGCCCGCTGGCCAAGGGCGGCAGCCGCGAGGTCGGCGAGGACTTCTCCGGCCTGGTCTTCAAGATCCAGGCCAACATGGACCCGGCGCACCGCGACCGGATCGCCTTCGTCCGGGTCTGCTCGGGCGTCTTCGAGCGCGGCATGAACGTCACCCGCGCCGCCAGCGGCCGCTCCTTCGCCACCAAGTACGCGCATACCGTCTTCGGCGCCGAGCGCACCGTGGTCGACACCGCCTACCCCGGTGACGTGGTGGGCCTGATCAACGCGGCCGCCCTGCGGGTCGGCGACACGCTCTTCGCCGGCAAGAAGGCCGAGTTCCCGCCGCTTCCCGCCTTCGCCCCCGAGTACTTCGCCGTCGCCCGTCCCAAGGACATCAGCCGCTCCAAGCAGTTCCGCAAGGGCGTCTCGCAGTTGGACGAGGAGGGCGTGGTCCAGGTGCTGGTCTCCGACCGGCGAGGCGACCAGGCGCCGGTGATGGCGGCGGTGGGCCCGATGCAGTTCGACGTCGTGCTGCACCGGATGGAGCACGAGTTCTCCTCCCCGATCACCCTCGACCACCTCTCCTACCGCCTGGCCCGGGTCACCGACGCCGAGGGCGCCGCCGTCCTCGCCAAGGCCCGCCTGACCGACGGCGAGGTCCTCACCCGCCGCTCGGACGACGTGCTGCTGGCCCTGTTCGCCGACAAGTGGCACCTCAACGCCTTCCAGCGCGCCAAGCCCGAGGTCCGCCTGGAGCCCCTGATCGCCACGGCCGACTAGGGCCTCGGACACCTCCGGTCGCTGCCGCCCTCCGGCCCAGGCCCGGCCCGCCCCCGACTCTCTCCAGCGGGCGGGCCGGGCCTTCGACTGCTTCGGGGTCGGGGTCAGGCGGGCGGCAGCAGATCGCTCGGGCTGACGGTGTAGGTCAGCGGTGGGTAGACGAAGTCCGTCTCCTGGTTCTCACGGCGCCGCAGTCGGTAGAACGTGCGGCTCTGCTCGTCGTCGGCCACCACGAGGCGCGCACCCTGCGGGAGGAACGCCTCTTCGTCGCGGAGGCGGACGAGCGTCTTCGAGGTGCGGAAAGTGACGCCCAACCACGCGTTGTCCGCCGCCTGGGCAGGCGCGTCCAGGACGATCCGGTGCCGCAGCCGCCGGTTCGCCTCGAGGGAGAACGCGACGACACCGTGGTGGGTGAGGGGGATCTCGAACCTCCCGCCCGTCCCGCCCGTCCCGCCCCTCTCGCCACCCGAGGCCTTCGACTCGAAGACCAGCTTCCGCGGTGGGCCCGCTTCGGGATGCCGGTAGCAGGAGAAGACGGCGATGAACGACCCGTCGGCCAGGTCGAGGGCCTGGTCACTGTGGCCGCCCATGGTCGTGTAGGCGTTCGTGTAGCTCTCGATGAGCGCGTTGTTGAAGCCGACCGGGAGCCCCGCCCGCTCCTGGACCTGTCGCGCCAGCCGTTCGTGCACCGCCCGGAACCGCTGCGCCGGGCTGCCGTACCGCGTGGTGGTCCGCACGAGAGGCACCCCGCCCGTCTCGTCGACCCTGGTGAGCACCCCGCCCCGCCGGCCCTTTCCCACCTCCTCCAGACGAGCCGACGCGGACAGCTCCGCGAAGAGGTTCTCCTCGAACGGCAGCGTGCACGCGATGATCTCGTCCGCGATCCGCGCCCTAGATCCGGGGAGCACCGTAGTCCCCCGCGTTCATGCTGAAGAGGAGTTCGTCGCCGTAGTCGACGAAGGACGAGGTCCGGTTCTCCTCGGCGTACAGCCTGCGCAGTTCGTCCATGCCGGCCGCTGTGGGCGGCCCGAGCTCCACCAGGTCCCCGGCCACTTTGAGGAACGTCCGGCCGTCCCGGTGCACGGCTTCGGCGCTCGAACAGCGCACCACGTACCCCAGGCGGGTGGGGAGCAGCTCGGCATCCAGCGCCGAGGGCCGGATCTCGTGCGCGTAGAGGCGGTTGGTGGAGAGCGGCATGAAGAAGACCGAGCCGGGATAGAGGGTCACGGTGAACTGCCCGGGGAGCGCGGCCGCGTCGGTCTCCTCGGTCCGCTCCTTGAGGCGGAAGTGGAGTCTGGTCAGCCCGCTGACGCCCTTGACTCCGTAGTCGAAGGGGTCGTCGGCCGGCGGCCGCAGCCCGTCGAGCCGGTCGTAGAAGGTGCAGAAGGCCATGACGCCGTTGACGGGCATGTCCTTGGTCTTGTCGGCGTGGGCCGAGATCCTGGCCTTGGACTGCTTGCGCTCGGCCGTGGCCAGGGTGTTGTGGTAGATCTGGGCGAGGACGTGATTGAGCGGCGCGTGACCCCGGAAGACGGCGGCGGCCTCGCGGTTCAGGGCCTCGACGATGCGCGTGTCGGTCGGACCGAAGCCCTCGGTCGGCCCCGAGAGGTTCGTGGAGCAGCGCAGCAGGCGGAAGTGCAGTGCGTCACCGTCCCGCGTGACGGGCGTCAGATAGATTCCGCTGCGATGGGCCGTGCCGGGCTTGGTGGACTCCGTCAGGGACTGGAACTCGTGCTCCGCACGGATCCGACCGAAGTGGTCGGCGTCGGGTTCGAAGAAGCGGCGGTAGTAGACGCCGACGCCGTGGACGCGGACGGGAACGCGGCCGAGGTCGACCAGGGGCCACGGCCCATCCACGCCCTCGTGGTACCCGTGGGACAGCTCCCGGATGACGAACACCCGGTCGGCTGCCTGCAGTTGGCTGCCGCTGACGCCGGACACGTCGCCGCCGAGGTAGAGGGTCCTCCCCGTGAGGTCGGGCGAAGGGGAGGCCAGGTCCCGGGGCGTGACGACGGCTCCGAAGAAGTCCCCGGCCAGCTCGTGGTCGTGCAACTCCGCAGGCAGGACCAGGAGGTTGCCCGCATCCTCGATGCGGGCTTCGGCGAGCTCTGGCGCGTCCATCAAACGGTCCCTCTCTGACCACCGTGCCCATGGCAACGGCCCGCACCCCTTCGGTCGCCTGGGCGCGAGCGCGCGAGCGAAGGGAAACGGACCATTGACGTGATGCTCTCACGGGGCTCCACGGCGGGCAACGGACTATGAGGGGCGCCGGCCTGACGGCCGGGCGGGCCTCACCCGACCGAGGTCGTCGCCACCGGAACGAGACGGTCGAGTCCCTGCGCACTGCTCGTGGCGGCCTCGATCGAGCGCGGCAGCATGACGCTCTCGTACGCGCGGACGGCCTCGTCGAGGCCGGATCCGGTGACCAGGGCGTGGGCGAGGTCGGCGCCGTCGAGCATGGCGAGGTTGGCGCCCAGCCCGACCGGGGGCATCAGGTGCGCGGCATCACCGAGGAGCGTGACGCCGGGAACGTGCAGCCAGGTGTGCGGGGCCGGCAGGACGAACAGGGACCGGTTGACGAACCCGGTGTCGCTGGGGCGCAGGAGGTCGCGCAGGCTCTCGTCCCAGCCCTCGAACATCCCCAGCAGGTGCGTGCGCACGGCCCGTTGGTCGCCGAGGTCGACGCCGGCGGCCACCTGCCAGTCCTGCGGTGCGCGGAACGCGATGTAGACGCGGATGTGGCCGTTGCTGTTGCGCTGGGCGACCAGGGACCGGCCGGCGCCCTTCGCCAGCATCGATCCGTTGCCGACCAGCCGCGCGAGGTCGGGGTGGCGGGTGTCGCAGTGGTCGAATCCGGCCTCGACGAAGGTGACGCCGGTGTAGCGGGGCGCGGCGGGCGACAGCGCCGGGCGGACGCGCGACCAGGCGCCGTCGGCGCCGACCACGAGGTCGAAGTCCTCGGTGCTGCCGTCACCGAAGCGCAGCCGGCAGGTGCCGTCCGCGAGCGGGGTCGCGCCGCTGACGGCGCGGTCCCACCGCACCGTGCCCTCGGCGAGCGAGTCCAGGAGCAGGCCGCGCAGTTGGCCCCGGTCGATCTCCGGCCGGCCGCCGGCGGCGGATGGCCCCTGATGCGCGAGGAGGGCGGCGTCGGCGAAGTCCAGCACCCGCCACTCCTCCCCCTCGGGGCGGGCGAGGGCCTGGAACCGGTCGAGGAGCCCCGCCGCCCGCAGCGCGGCCTGACCGGTGTCGGGGTGCAGGTCGAGGCTGCCGCCCTGCGGACGGGCGTCGGCGGCGGCCTCGCGCTCGAACACGGCGACGGAGCGGCCGTGTTGCCGCAGCACTCGGGCACAGGTGAGGCCGCCGAGGCCGGCGCCGACGATCGCGATGCGGGGGTCACGGGCAGAGTTCATGGGACCAAGAAAGCACACTCACTACATAAGTGCAATGACTCAACTTTTCCATTCACTTCACCTGGAGTACGGTGGGCCGGTGACCGAACCGACCGGGCGCCGCGAGCGCAAGAAGGCCCAGACCCGCCAGTCCCTGGCCGACGCCGCCCTCGAACTCTTCCTCGACCGCGGCTACGACCAGGTCGGGGTCAAGGAGGTCGCCGACGCCGCCGACGTCTCGGTGACCACCCTCTTCAAGCACTTCCCCAGCAAGGAGGCCCTGGTCTTCGACCAGGACGACCACCTGGAGGCGGCGCTCGTCGCCGCCGTGCACGACCGTGCCCCGGGCACGTCGATCCCCCAGGCGCTGCGCGAGCACATCCTGCGGGCCCAGACCCAACTCGCCGTCCACGCCGAGGACCCGCGGTTCGCCGACTTCACGCGCATGGTGCAGGACACTCCAGCCCTGCGCGACCACGCCCACCGCATGTGGACGCGCCACGAAGCCGCCCTGGCCCACGCCATCGCCGAGGCCGTCGGCGCCCCCGAGGGCGACATCCGCTGCGCCGCCCTGGCCCGCTTCACCCTCGAAGCCCGCGGCCTCGTCCTGCACCACCCCGACCCGCCCCGCGCCGCCACCGAGGCCTTCGCCCTCCTCGAACACGGCTGGACAGCCACCCACCCGGGCACCTGACCCGGCCCGGCGGATCACTCCCGCAGTTCGACCCACTGCGACCGCCAGGCCGGCGGGTCGAAGGGATCCGCGAAGTACTGCGTCTCCCTCACCACGCGTCCTGCCGAGAACTCCATGATGCTCACCGTCTGCGTGGGCTTGCCGTCGTAGGTGAGCACGAACTCGGTGACCCAGAGGTCGCCGGATCCGAGGATCCTGCGCACGGTGAAGGTCCGGACCGCGGGATGTCGGGTACGCAGTGCCTGGATGTTGCTCCTGCCGCGGATGATCTCGCCGGACTGCGGGTACTCGACGATGACGTCGTCGGCGTAGATGTCGTGTTCCGCGTCCGCGTCCCCGCTGTTCGATGCGGCCCAGTGTCGGACCAGCAGGGCCCGGGCAACCGTCTCTTCCATCGTCATGGCCCTTTCTCTCCTGCCCATCGCGGGAGGAGCTCAACTGGTCGACCAGCAGCGCACATTGCCGGCCGCCGAATCCCGTGAGGCCACCCTGGCCGTCCTGCACTCGACAGGCCGGTGTCTCCAGCCTCGTACGGTCGGCCGCCGACCGCACCCGCAGAGCTCCACGGGGCGCCGGGGCTCGGCGACACGTAGGGTTGAGACCTGGTGGGCGCCATGGCCGTGTGCGGCCCACCGTGTGCCGGAGACTTCCCACGCGAGAACCTCAGCCTGGACGTACCCATGAGCTCGGAGAAGAAGGTGGCCGTCGTCACCGGTGCTTCACAGGGCATCGGCGCGGCCGTCGCCGACGCGTACCGCAGGCACGGGTACGCCCTCGTCGTGACCGCCCGGTCCATCCCCTCGTCGCATGATCCGGACGTCCTCGCCGTGCCCGGCGACCTGAGCCGGCCGGGTACCGGTGCGCACGTCGTCGAGCAGGCACTGGACCGCTACGGCCGGATCGACACGCTGGTGAACAACGCCGGCGTCTACCGGGAGAAGCCGTTCACCGAATACACCGACGCCGACTACGACCTGGTGACCGGCGTCAATCTGCGCGGTTTCTTCGACGTCACCCGCAGCGCCATCCCCGCGATGCTCGCGGGCGGCGAGGGCGGGCACGTCCTGTGCGTGTCGACGTCACTGGTCGACCGCGCCAACGCGCGCACACCCGCGGCGCTCACCTCGCTGACCAAGGGTGGCCTGGTCGCGGCGACGAAGGAGCTGGCCATCGAGTACGCGGCGCGCCGCATTCGCGCCAACGCCGTCTCCCTCGGCGTCATCCGCACGCCGATGCACCCGAACGACCCGGGCGGAGCGCTCGCCGCGCAGCACCCGCTGGGGCGGATGGGCGAGATCGACGACGTCGTCGCGGCGATCATGTACCTCGAACAGGCCTCGTTCGTCACCGGCGAGATCCTGCACGTCGACGGCGGTCAGAGCGCCGGCTTCTGAAAGTACCGGGATCGGGAGTGATCGACTCATGCGCACACGCAAGCAGCTGACTCCGCTCGGCGCTGTCGGTGCGGGTCTGGCGGCGGGAGCGATCGGCACCGTCTGCATGGACACCGTGCGGTTCCTGCGCCAGCGCCGGGCCGGCGGAGAACACAACGCCCTGCGCTGGGAGTTCGCTCCGGTCCGCAGCTGGCAGGAGGCGCCGGATCCCGGACAGGTCGGAAAGCGCCTGGCCGAAGCCTTCACCCTGCGCGAGCTGCCGGACAGCGCGGCGTTCCCGATCAGCACGTTCATGCACTGGGCCTACGGAGTGGGCAACGCGGCCGGCTACGGCGTCGTCAGCGCCTCGCTGCGCAAACCCCACGTCCTCCACGGGCTCCCGTTCGGTGCGCTCGTGTGGCTCAGCGGATACGTGGTGCTTCCGATCGCGGGACTGTACAGGCCCATCTGGACGTACGACACCAAGACGCTCGGTGATGATCTGACCGCCCACCTCGCCTACGGCGTCGGCACGAGCAGCGCCTTCTGGTTGCTGAGCAGGGTCTCCGTCTTCTCACGGCAGCTGTAGTTCGTGGTCCGGACGGTGCCGGCGCCGGTCGTTGAGGCGGGGGCCGGATGCGGACACGACGGCGCCGTCGCGCTCGGGACGAGGCGTGACCCGTGACCTCACGGTCGCCCCTCCCCGCTGTGGCGCCGACAGGTTGAGCGAAGACGGACCTGGAAGCCCGTCTCCACGTGGCCTGCGCCCGGCTACGGCAGCGGGCGGGCGGCCGAGGCGCCACTGTCACGCAGGCACGCGAACGCGCCGCCACCCCCGACGGCGGCGGCGCCCACGGCCGCCGGAGCCGCCCTGGGCGCCGCCGCCCGGACCGCGGGATCCGCACCACCGAGTGGGCGGCGGCGCGGACCCCGCGGAGTTCCTGTCGCTGCGTCAGGCGAGCTTGCCCATCGCGTGCGCCTCGTCGACCACACCCGCGTCGAAGAAGCTCCACGGGAGGTTGGCGAAGCCGCCGTTGCCCCAGCTGTCGGTGCCCCAGCTGTTCTCGATCGTCACGCCCTGGTCGGTGTAGCCCACGATGGTGATCTCGTGGCCGCCGACCACCGGGTCGCTGCCGCTGTCGCCGGGCAGGTAGCTGTAGTCCGACGCGGTCTGGGAGTTGAGGTCCATGAAGCTCTGCTGGACCGTGAAGCCGATCGGCACCGGCTCACCCCGGGAGATCGCGTTCTCGATCGCCGTGCGCGCAGCGGGGCCGCTGGTGGGCAGCGCGACGAAGCCCGAGAGCCGGTAGTTGGCCGCGTTCGCGGTCTCGTTGGCGTCCGGCTGGGTGGTGTAGTCGGTGGTTCCCTGCCAGTAGTCGGACTGGGTGTCGATGCCCTGCTGCTGCTCCATCGGCAGCGCGACGCTGGCGTAGGTGCCGGTGTCGTTGCCCTGGGCGATCTGCGAGTAGATGTACATCGGGGCCATCGGCGCGCCGCTGATGCCCTGTTCGTTCATCAGGACCCCGTAGCCCGTGTAGCCGGTGGCCCAGGTGACGCAGGAGCCGACCTGGCCCTGGTCGCCGGGCGAGAGCGCGTACTGGGTCAGGTCCGCGCTGGCCGGCGCCGCGCCCGAGCGGGCGAAGGGCGCGATCGCGTTCAGGGCCTGGACGGTGGCGGCGGCTGCGGCGGGGCGCAGCGCGTGCTGGTGGGCCGCCTTGAGCGCGGCCAGGTCGAGACCGGTGGCGAAGTGCTTGTGGTGCGCGTGGTGTCCGGCCGGCCGGGCGTCGGGGGCCACCGCCGAGGCGGTGCCGGCCAGGGCCAGGCAGGACGACAGCGCGAGGGTGCCGGCGATGCCGATCGCTATGCGGGAACGCATGGATGAGCTCCTTGTGGGGGTCACCGACCGCTGGGGGGCGGCCGGCGCGCCGTACCGCACCCGCGCGTGCGGGCGGCCCGGTACGGAGAGCGAAATGTGGGGGTCGCTCCGGTTGACGCGACGTCAGCCGGGGCGCTGCTCACCGTAAGGGGCTGGAGCTGTACATGTCATGAGCAGAACACGACAATGGCGGGAAGTTGCCAGGATTCTCTCAGGAATTGACAGCGAGCTCACAGGAAGTCAGGTTCCAGTTCAGCATCGACGCAAGCGAGCTGGCCGGCGAGCCCGTTCCACCCCGAGGCTCCGTCGCGGCAAGGCCGCTGGTCCGCGCCGCGCGAGGCTCCCGGGGAGAATCGGTTCTGCTCCCTGGCCCTTCCTAGAGTCGTCCCCAGACGCCTCGTTGGAAGGAACCCCGCTCCATGAAGCTCCGCAGCGCCGCCGCCGCAGTGACCACGGCCGCCCTCGCCCTGGTCCTCTCCCTGCCCGGCTCGGCCTCCGCCGCCACCGGCAACTTCCACTACACGTACACCGACAGGCACGGCGAGGAGCGCCACGCCACCCTGCACGACCCGCAGGCCGAGCGGTGCATCAACCTGCACCACGTCAACTCCGACGAACACCCGCCCGCCTACGCCCCGCACAACGAGACCGACTCCTGGGTCACGGTCTACGTCGGCACCGACTGCCAGGGCGCCCACTGGCGCCTCAAGCCCCACGGCAAGCGGGCGACCGACCAGCTGAAGCTGCGTTCGGTGCGCTTCGACACCTGACCCCCCCCCCCCCCCCCCCCCCCCCCCCCCCCCCCCCCCCCCCCGGCGCCCGTGCGCGAGGCCGGCCCGGCCCGGGCGGCGGAGCCTTCCTCCTCGGGATGGAGCCGTGCCCGGTCGGGGTGGAAGGCGTCCGGCCGAAGATCACGCGACCGGGTCACCATGCTCGAACCGGCCCCCGACAACTGGCTTCCACCCGGTGCCTCCACGACAATGACGGTCGGCGGCAGAGTGAGCGGGGGAACTGTGAGCGATCGGCGCGACGGGCAGCACTACTTCAAGGCGCCGATCCCGTATCGGCGAACGGGCCACAGGACCTTGGTCCTCTTCCCCACCGCTCTGGCCTGCGCCCTTGCCTTCATCCTCGCCGCAGGGGCCAAGGGCCGGAATCCCGCGATGATCGCACTCTTCGCGGCCAGCCTGATCGTCGCCTACGTCATCGCCGCCTCCTTCGTGGGCCCCTTCTGCGGCAGTACCACGGTGAACACCTCGGGCCTCACCACGCGGACCCTGCTGAGGACACGTGTGGTCACCTGGCCGCAGGTGCAGTCGTTCGGGTTCTCACCGGAGGTCAACCGCGGCATCGATCACTGTCTCCTCGAGGTACGCCTGCACAAGGGACGGGCGGTCGTCCTGCCGGGCGTCGTCGCTTCGAGCACCGATGACCCGGAAATCCGGTCACGCCTCTCGGAGCTGCGGGCCGCGTGGGCCGCGGCCCAACCCGATTCCACGATCGAGTAATTCGGCTCGACTTCAGGTGTCGGCCACGGCCGCCTGCCGGGCCTCACAGGCGGCTCCCTCCCCGCAGCGGCGGCATGTCGGCAACGACCTCCTCAGCGCGGGGGCGCGCCACGCTGCCAGAGCTCCTCGGCATGCTCGGCGAAACGGTCGAACAGTCCGTCCTCCTGACCGCGCCGCAGGTGCATCATCGGCGAGTCGTGTCCGACCGCACGGGCGAGGTGCGGCGTCACCAGCGCGCTGTGGTCGAACCGGAAGACCGAGAGCCCCACGTGGTTCGGCCCGTCCTCGGGGGCGCTGAACCGGGATTCGACACCGCTCACCCCGCCCACCGCGGCCAGCTTGGCGATGTTCTCCAGGGTGATCCGGATCCGCGTGGAGACCGAGAGCGCCACGTCCTCCAGCAGTTCCCGCGGCCACCCCCTCAGCGCGGGGGCCCCGAGCTGCGGAACCGGTCAAGGAGGCCCTGCGCGTAGAGCGTCCACGGGTGCGCCGGTCCCAGCACCCTGGCCCGGCCGTCGACCAGCAGCTCCGCGTGCTCGATCGCCTCCGGGTACTGGCCGAGGGCACCCAGGACCGCGCAGAGCGTCGAGCGGGCGTTCAACGCCAGCGGGTAGTCGGATCCGAAGCGCTGCACGAGATGGGCAACGGCCGCGCGGATGTGGGGAAGTGCGTCGGCCGGCCGTCCGGCGTCGCTGAGCGCGTAGGCGTAGTCGAGTTCGGCGGCCAGCGTGATGGAGTGGCCCTCCCCGAGTTCGCGACGGCAGTCCGCGATCAAGGTCTCACTGGCCTCCGCCTCCTCCGGCTGCGCGGAGGTCTCGCTCACCAGGGCCGCTCGGGCCAGGAGCGAGAGCGGGTGCAGGGGCCCCCACAGGCGGGTCCGGCCCTCCGTCGCCCGTCGGATCAGTGCGACGCCTTCCGCCCGCTGTCCGAGATTGATCAGGGGCCAGGCCAGTCGCAGACACGCTTCCAGGGTGTCCGGCGCGTCCGGGCCCAGCACCCGTTCGCAGTCCGCGAGCACCTGTCGGTACCGGCCCAGGGCCTCCTCGAACCGGCCCAGACGGTACAGCGACCGTCCCACCCGAAGGCGCAGCCGGAGCACGAGGACGTTCTCCTCACCCAGGCTCGCGGCCGCCAGGTGCACGGCCTCGCCCGCCAGGCTGAGCGCGGCCGCGTAGTCGCCACTGCGGTGGACCGCGGTGACCACCCGAAGGGCGCACTCCGCCGCGGCCTCCACCGTCGATCGACCGCACGCCCAGCCGATGGTTCGCCGCAGCAGCGCGCTGACGTGCGGCACCAGCAGGGTCACTCCAGGGTCCTGCGGCCCGCGGTCGGGCACCTGCGGCGCCGCGGCCAGCAGCAGGCGGGCGGCCGTGGCCGCGAGCCGTTCGCGCTGCTCGGCGGGCGTGGACCGGGCCACGCTGTCGAGGAGCACGCCGTGCGTGCGCAGGCAGCGCAGCCCGTGGGAGACGAGCTCGGCGAGGGAGTGCTCGAGCAGACCACGCAGCGCGGGTTCCACGCGGAGCGCGGGGAGTTCGGGATCGAGTTCGGCCCCGGCCAGCAGCGCGAGCGGCAGCGGGTCACTGGCCCAGCAGGCGAGCAGGCGCAGCAGGTGGCCCGACTCGGGCAGGCCCTGGGCGGCGAGCGCGTCGACGGAGATCTGCCAGGTGCGGCTGAGCAGGTGACGGGAGCCGTCGCCGATGGCGCTGGCGCCCTGGTCGATCAGGTCGATGGGGTCGGGGTGCGGGCCGCTGGTGAGTTGGCGGCCGTAGTCGGCGAGGGTCCAGGGGGAGATCACCTGGTGCGCGAGGAATCCGCCGGCCAGGGTGAGCGCCAGCGGCAGCCGGCCGAGGCGGTCGGCGACCTGCGCCGCGTCCTCGACCGACCCGGCGTGCGGGGCGAGGTCGCGCAGCACGAGAGCGGCGTCCTGGCGTGGGAGCACGCCGAACTGCAGGAGTTCGGCGCTGGGCCACCAGCGGGGCGCCGCCTGCCGGGTGGTGACGACGACGGTGCCGGCCGCGCTGGTGCGCAACCAGCCACCGTCGCGCAGGATCTCCGGAGTGTCGGCGTTGTCGAGGACCAGTAGCCAGGGCTGGTCGGAGCGGTCCAGATAGTGCCAGACGAGATCGGCGGCAGGGCGCAACCCACTGCGCGCACCCGTCAGTTCACCGTCGGTGGCGCCCCGGTCGGCCGCGACCGCGAGCATGCCCGAGCGCAGCGAGGCGCTGTCGGAGGCGTTGACCCAGAGCCCGATGCGCCCCGCCTCGGTGGTGGCGTGCTGGAAGAGGGTGTAGGCGACGGCGGTCTTGCCGCAGCCGCCGAGGCCGTGCAGGACGTAGACGCCGTTGCTGGCACCCGGCTCGACGGCGGCCCGCAGGCGGTCCATCTCGGCGACACGGTCGCGCAGTTGGAGGGGTGCGCGCCCGATCGCCGGTCGGCGTACCGAGTCGGGGCCCGACCAGCCGGGGGCATGGTGGTGGTGCTCGATGATGTGCTGGTCGCCGGAGGCCTGGTAGACGCGGCCCTGGCCATCGGCGCGGGCCTCGTTCCCGGTGCTCACTGCTGGCTGAAGTTCTGGTCACGGCCCGCCTGGTAGACCCGGGCATGGCCGGAGGCGGTCGCGTGCTGCGTCACCGAGGGGACCACCGGCGGGTGCGGGGCCAGTTCGTCGATCAGCGTCCGCAGGGCCTCCCGCTCCTCGGGGTGCGCCACGAGCAGCCGGCGCACCCGGCCCTGCCACTCCGCGCTCAACTCCGCGCGGGAGTCGGCGTCGCCGCCGGCTTCGGCGGCGAGCAGGTCGCTCCGGGTCGCGTCGAGTTCGGCGACCACGGCCTCGGCCCGCTCGGGCTGGACGCGGCGCCACAGGGAGGCGAAGCCGTCCCTGGTGCGTTGCCACGCGTCCGTGGCCAGCAGGGTGACCAAGGTCGTGCCCGCCGTGCTCGCCAACGCAGCCATCTCCGGATCCACGAACTGCCCCTCCCGCCGGCCGAAACCCCCTCGTCCAGCGTAGCCACTGGGCGACGGCGGTGGCCACCGGTCCCGACGGGCCGTTGGCGACCCCGCTGTGACGAAGGGGACGCCGAGCACACCTCGGGGTCGCGGCGGTGATGCCGGCCTGGACGGCCTCAGGTCACGCCGGACGCCCGCCGAACTGCCAGAGGTGCACCTCGATGTCGGCGTACCGGTCCTGGGTCAGGACGGCCCGTGCCGTCTGCGGGTCCGGCGCCCGGACCAGCGCCGCCGTTCCCAGCCAGGTGCCGCCGTCGTCGGACAGCAGCGGCCCGTAGGCGATCAGTTCGGCACGGTCGGTCGGCACGGCGAGGTCGGCGGCCCGCCCTGCGCCGAGGCCGAGCACGAGGTACCGGTTGCCGCCGTCCCGGCCACCGGGGAAGTCCCACATGGTGCGCCCCAGCGTGTTGCTCCACCGTCGCAGCAGCACGTCCCGGTAGACACCGGCCTGGTAGCCCGGCTCGTCGAAGGCGAACGCGCGGGCGGCGGCGGGATCGGGCAGGTCGACGATGTGCACGCTGCCGGTGGGAGCGTCGCCGTCGCCGGTGAGGGTCGGGCCCCGGGCGATCATCCCCTTCGCGAACCGGTCCATGTAGGACCAGTGCTCTTCGAGCAGTTCGTCGCGCAGTGCCAGGGAGTCGGGCCGGTCGCGGTGGTAGCAGAGGAACTCCATGCCCGTAGGGTCTCTTCCGGCCGGTCGCCAGGTCGAGCGGATTTCCCTGCGCTCCCCGTCCGGGCGCCGGCGATCCCCCTGGCGGTTGCGGGCCTGTCGGTGCGGGGTTCTAGCGTTCTCACCATGACGCAAGCCGTACAGACGTACGCCTACCTCCGCTCCTCCGCCGTGCGCGAGAACAGCAGCGGACGCAGCCTCGCGCTGGAGACCTCGGGTGGGGCGACCCCGACCGGAGCGGCCGCCAACCCCCGGTTCTTCAGCGGGTTCCTGACCGCGCCGGCACCCGCCGCCGCGGCCCTGCTCGCGGTCGCCGACGTGGCCGCCACCCGGTACTACCAGCCGTTGCGGCCCGCCTCGCTCGATCCGGTGGTCACCGCCAACGGCGACCGGCTGCGCTTCGAGTCGTTCTCCGGGTGCTGCGGCGTGTACGCCCGCCTCGACGTGCTCGCCGAGGGACTGGACGGCGACGACATCGGCCACGGCACCACCAACGTGGACGTCAACAACCCGCTCCGCGAGGCGCTCGGCCTGATCGGCGCCGCCGACCCGCTGCACCTGGCCGTCGGACCGCAGGCCCTGGAGGTCACCACCCTGGACGGTCCGCTGGTCGAGAAGAAGGTCCCGCTGCCGGAGCGCTGGCTGCGCGGCTTCGCCGAGACCCAGGTGGTGGCGGCCGGGTTCGACCTGCGCGCCGAGGTGCCGGCCGCCGAGGCCGTCCGCTTCCTGCGCTCGCTGCCGCGCGGGACCGGCCGCGCCGGCGCCCGCACCGCGCAGTGGGTGGTCGCGGCCGGCCGGACGCTGCGCCCGACCAGCCGGCCCGTCCCCGGCGCGGTCTGCCTGCCGGGCCCCGAACGACTGGCCGCGCTGCAGCGGGTGTTGCGGCACGCGCTGGCCCTGCGCGTGTACGGGCCGCCCGCCGGCCCCGCGCCCGCGGCCGCCGCCTGGGAGGTGCTGCTGCCGGGCATGCGGCTGACCCTCACGCTGTCGCCGGACGCCTCGCGCGGCTTCTCCGGCGAGGGCGGGGTGCTGGACGCGCTCGCCACCGGGGACGCGGCCGCCGACGCCGAGCTCGTCTCGGTGCTGCTGGCCTGGGAGCCGCGCATCGACCCGGCCGAACTCGCCGAGCAGGCGGGACTGCCGGTCGCCCGGGTGCGCGCCGCGCTGACCCGGCTCGGGACGGCCGGTCAGATCGGCTACGACACCGCCGAGGCCGCGTACTTCCACCGCCAGCTCCCGTACGACTCCGGCCGCGCCGAGACGCAGAACCCACGGCTGCGGGCGGCCCACGCACTGGTCGCGGCCGGCGCGGTGCGCCCCGAGCCGGGCGGCGGCGCGCTGGTGAGCGTGGACGACCACGTGCAGCGGGTGCGGGCGGGGGCGGACGGGCGGCTGAGCTGCACCTGCCTGTGGTGGGCCAAGTACCGCGGCGGGCGCGGGCCGTGCAAGCACGCGCTCGCGGTGAGCCTGACCCGGAGCGCAACGGCCGCCGGCACAACGGTCACGGCCGCGACCGTGGGGAGCCAGAGGGTGGAGGGGACGCGATGAGCCTGATCGACCTGGTCCGGGCGGGCGACGCCGACGGCGTGGCCGCCGAGTTGGCCGCCCTGACCCCGGCCGAGCGCCGCGCCCACCTGCCGGAGCTGAAGGCGTTCCGCCGGGAGATCCGCGAGGACTGGTGGCAGAAGCCCGCCGTCACCGAGGCGCTGCTGATCGCGGGGGCCGGCTGCCACACCGCCGCCACCGAGGCGGACGCCTGGCTGGGCGGGGCGGAGTTCAGCCGCGGCAACGGCTGGCGCCACCCCGCGCTGCTGGCGGTCGTGGAGAGCCAGCCGGTGGAGTGGCGCAGCACGGTGGTCGCCAGGATGGCCGCGCGCCGCAGGGCGAACTGGTGGTCCGACGAGTACCAGTTCCTGGAGCACCTGGTGCTGACCACCGGCTGCCCGGTGCCGACCACCGAGGCCTTCGTCGCGCACTGGTTCACCGACCGGGGCTGGCAGCGCGACCGGGCCCGGCAGCTGACCGGCGGGGTCGTCGGCCGCACCCTGTGGAAGCGGCTGAGGGCCGACCCGTTCGTGCCGCTGCTGGTCCCGCACCTGTTCGAGATCGACGAGATCGGCGCCGAGTTCGACAGCGCGCGGCATGCCCAACTGGACGGCGGCGGCTGGGCCCGGTGCCTGGCGCGGCTCGCCGAGGAGGGCGTGCTGGACCGGGCCGAGCTGATCGACCGCTGCCTGGCCCGGCTGCTGCGGGGTGGGCGGCCCAGCGACCAGCGCGGCTTCCTGACGCTCCTGGAGGTCTTCGCGCCGACGGCCGAGGAGAACGCGGCCCGGGTCAGGAGCTACCTCGCGCTGCTGGACGCGCTCTCCACCGTCGCCGTGCACGCCCAGCAGGTGCTGGCCGACCTCGACGCGGCGGGCCTGCTGGCGCCCGGTCTGCTCGGCGAGGCCGCCGAGCGGGTCCTGTTCCGCACCGAGAAGAAGCTCGTGCGCGGCCAGTTGAGCTGGCTGGACAAGGCGGCGCGGCGCGACGCGGCCCGCTCCGGCGAGGTGGTGCTCGCGGCCGCGGAGGCCCTGGGCCACCCCGACCCCGACACGCAGGACCGCGCGCTGAAGGTGATCGCCCGTCACCTCGCGGCGGCGGGCGAGGGGGTGCTGCCGCGCCTGCGGGAGGCGGCCGAGGCGCTCAACCCGGCCCACGCGGCCCGCGCCGCCGAGCTCTTCGGCGTCGAACTCCCGGCGCCCGCCGAGGCGTACGAGGAGCTGCTGCCGCTCGCGCCGCGGCCCGGGCCGGTGCCCGGCCCGCTGGGCAGTCCGGCGGAGGTGGCCGAGGAGCTGGGCGCGATCCTGGCGGGTGACGCGGACGTGATCGCCTTCGAACGCGCCCTCGACGGCCTGGTGCGCCACACCTACCGGGACCGCCCCGCGCTCACCGAGGCGTTGGAGCCGGTGCTGCGGGTCCACCCGTGGTCGGGCACGCGGTGGATGGACTGCTCGCCCTGCGACATCCTGCACGTCGCCGCGGTGGCGGCCCGCCGCACGGCCCCCGAGCTGCTGCGCAGCACCCACCGCGCCACCGCCTTCGGCAACCTGCTCGCCGGCCGCCTGGAGGAGGCGGCCCGCCAACTGCGGTCCGGCCGCACGCCGTTCCTGCTCGCCACCCCGACCCTGAGCACCGGCGCGCTGGACCCGGCGGTGCTGGTCGAGCGACTGGCGGGCTACGAGGCGGCGAACGCGGACGTCGGCCCCGCCGACTTCGCGCAGGCCCTGCTCCGGGTCGTCCCCACCGACGACCCCGCGGTGCTGGCCGCCGCGGACCGGCTCGCCTCACCGGCAGGACGGCGTGCCGCCCGCTGGCTCAGGTCGGGCGGCCTGCCCGCCCAACCCTCCACCCGACTGCGCCTGATCCCGCAGGAGGACCGCGGGTTGGACCGGTGGCAGGCCTACGACCTGCAGGGCGCCGTGCTGACCGTGATCCAGCAGCCCGGCGCGGTGCTGGACGAGCCGCTGGCCGCCGACGCGGCCGAGCTGGTGGGGCCGCTGGTCCACTCGGGCAGGCGGACCATCCGCTACTGGCGTGCCTCCCCGGTTCGGCACTGGCTCGCCACCCTGCCCCACCACCGCGAGGAGCTGGCCGCCCGGCTGCTCGACGCCTTCGCGAACGTGGACGGCAAGGGCGTGGCGCAGCTGCTCCCCTACCTCGCCGAGGCCGACGGTCCGGCCGGCCCGGCCGTCCACCTGGCGGTCGGCTACGGGCTGGGCGCCCGGCTGCCCGAGGACCGCGCCGCCGCCGTGGACGCCCTGCTGGTGCTCGCCGCCCGGGGTGACCTGGACGGCCCGCTGCTCGGACGGGAGTTGGCGGAGCTGGTGCTGATCGGCGCGGTGAAGGCCAACCGCCTGACCGACGCCGCGCACACCGCCGCCGCGACGGGGGCGTACGGCACGGTCTGGTCGGTGCTCGCCGCAGCCCTGCCCGGTCTGCTCCCGACCAGGCCCGTGCGGGGCGCGGGCGAGCTGCTGGCGGTGGCCGCCGACTGCGCGCGGCGCAGCGGTGCGCGGGGACCGATCGCCGAGGTGTCGGCCACCGCGGCGCGGGGCGGGACGAGCCGGGTCGTGAAGGAGGCCCAGGCCCTGCGGGAGGTGCTGGCAGGATAGGGCACCGCACGCCGCACACCACTCACTCCACTCACCACACTCAGCACGGGGGAAACACCATGACCAGGAAGTTGGCTCTCACCGCCGGAGCGCTCGCCCTGATCGCCACGCCGCTGCTCACCGCGACGTCGGCCTCCGCCACCACCTCGTGGGTCCGCCAGACCATCTCGGCCGGTGGCTGCGTGGCCGAGCAGACCATCCTGGAGGGCTACAACAACAGCTCCCACGAGTACCAGCAGGGCGTGCTCACCTCGACCGGGGGCCACGTCTGCGAGGTGGCGATCATCCAGTTCATCAACGGCTACGAGGGCACGGTCTCGGCCTTCAGCCGGTCGGTGACCCCCGTCTACTACGACGGGCCCACCTACCAGGACATGGTCGTCCTGGAGGACCGCACCACCGGCGCCTCCATCAACAGCAGCCTGTACTAGGGACGTTCACCCGAGTGGGCCCGGCGTCGCGTCGCGTCGCCGGGCCCGCACGGGGTCAGTAGAAGCGGACGGAGAGGCGAGCGGTCTGCGGAGCGACGTCGCAGAAGTAGATGACCGCCTGCCCGCTGTCCACGTAGGCCTGGCCCGCGGCGTTGCACGCGGCAGCATTCGGGTACATGCCGATGTAGGTGAGTCCGGACGCCTGGGCGGCCGGGGCGGCGATCAGCCCGCCCACGACCACCATTGCGGCCAGGGCCATGGTGGAAACCGCTGTGCGAAGTGCCATGTCGGTGCCTTCCTCCCTCTGACGCGAGCACCGGCGTCCACAGCCCGGCGCTTCGTCGTGAGATCCTCCACCCCCGCCGAGGCCGAAGCAATTGGTAGAGACCAATTCGGCCGGAAGCCGCGGAGACCGTCGTCGCAGCCCACCCCCGGCCTCCGTGAATCGGCCGAACGATCACTTGCCAGCAGGGCTTTGGGGACTGTACGGGCGATCACGCCCACCGGCCCGCCGGACAGGGTGGAACCAGCCGGGCCCGGCCCAGGGCTCGGGCCTGCGCCGGGGGACCGTGCGTGGGCGGCCCGGGCGAAATATGGGTGAGGGTCACGCATGTTCGCGACCGCCGTCGTTGCCAGGCTGTGCGGACCAGCAGACGAGGGAGACAGAGCGATGACGTTCAAGACTCAGGGCACGGTCCGGGCACTGGCGACGATGGCGCTGGTGACGCTCACCGCCCTGGCGGGCCTGACGACGGTGGCGGCGGCCGGCGGAGCGGCGACGCCCTGCGCCGTCGGCAGCCACGCCTGCGCGGTCCGGGCCGACGGCGGCACCGGCAACGGCTGAGCCGCGCCGACCCGATGACGGCACGGGCCGGGCGTCGGTCACCGGCATCAGGTTTCACCGCCGGCAACTGCGAGCACAACCCCCGTTCCCCGCACCAGCCCGAGCACCCGTCCACGAAGTCCACCGAAGTCCACGCAATCAGCGCAGTCAGCGCAGTCAGCGCGAGAAAGCGGCCACGACCATGGGGCAATTCGACCCGCGTCCACTGCGGCCCGATCCGGCAGGCCGCGACACCTGCGAAGTCGGCCGGTCCGGCCCCGGCCGGTCCGGCGCGATCCCGAGGCGGACGAACCATGATCGGTGACATGCCCTGGGAGTGGGTCGACCTGTCGGCGGCCGAGCTCGACCTGCCGGTCGCCATCGGCGGATCGACCGAGCCGCACCGGCTGCTGGAGGCCCACCGGCACGGCGCCTTCCCCTTCCCCCGCCACCGCGACCACGCCGCCGCGACCCAGCGCGCCCGCTACGCGCACCACCTGGCGGACGGCCGGATCACCGCGTTCCCGGCCGTGAAGAGCGTCGACGCCCGCCCCTTGACCTGGTGGAGTCCGGCCCGGCGGCCGGTGATCCCGGTCGGGGCCCGGCACCTGTCCAGCTGCCTGCGGCACAGCGCGGACGACACCGGGCCGCAGTGGATCGTCAGCTGCGACCACGCGTTCGCCAGCGTGGTCGAGGACTGCCAGGAGCAGGCCGGCTCCAGCTGGATCACCGACGCCTACCGCGCCTCGCTGATCGCATTGCACGAGGCCGGCTGGGCGCACAGCATCGAGATCTGGCACGAGGACACCCTCATCGCCGGACTCTTCGGCACCGGGATCGGCAACGTCTTCAGCGTCGACTCCGCCTTCGGCCGTCACCCGCACGCGACCCGGGTGGCCTTCGCCGACCTCAGCCGCCGGCTGCACGGGCTCGCGGAGCTGATCGACATCCAGGTACCGCACGACTACGCCACCGCCCTCGGCACCCGCTCGGTCACCCGCGCCGAGTACCTCGAGGCGCTGCTGGCGGTGGACCTGCCGCTGACGATCCCCACCGGGGTGCTGGCGGTGCGGCCCTGGGCGCCGACCGCCCACGGCTGAGTACGGCCGAGCGCGGGTGAAGCCGTTCGGCGCGGGTGGACCAGGGTGGGCACGGGTCGTCGGTATCCGGAGCGGTCACCACACTCACCACCGCCGGCACGCAACCGAAATCCCACCCCCGTGCGTGTTTCCCTGCGACGGCGACGGTGACGGCGATTCCGGAGACGGCTGACGTCTCCCGGGACCCCTGGGGCCTCTGACCTCGGGTCTCGCGCCCGTGCCTGGTGTCCGATCGGCGCAGGATCAGCTGAATGGAGCTGAATGACGCCGAATACGGCCGAATCGACGGAATCCAGCACATTGACAACACTTTGCGCGGCTTATTCCAGCAGATAAAGGTCTATGACCGCATAACCCACTTGAGTCGGGGTAGATTGCGCGGGTGCAGATGTCGTCGCCGTTAGTGATCGGGCGTACCGAAGAACTCAGCACCCTCAAGAGCGCGCTCACCGGAGCCCGATCCGGTCGGGGCGGCGCCGTTTTCATGGCCGCCGAAGCGGGCCTGGGCAAATCACGCCTGGTCCAGGAGTGCATCGCGATGGCCGAGGAGGACGGCATGGCCGTGCTGCGCGGCCGGGCCACCCAGGCCGGCGCCGCGGTGCCGTTCCGTCCGCTCACCGAGGCGCTCTTCTCGATCGTGCGCTCGGGCGCCGTGCCCGACGACCCGGACCTGGCGCCCTACCGGCCCACGTTGGGGCGGCTGATCCCCGAGTGGCGCGACGCGGCCCCCTACGCGAGCGACGACTCGCCGGTGGTGCTGGCCGAGTCGGTGCTGCGCCTGCTGGGCGTGGTCGGCCGCGGACGCGGCGCACTGATCTGTCTGAGCGACCTGCAGGACTGCGACGCCGAGACGATGGCCATCGTCGAGTACCTGGTCGACAACCTGGCCGGCCTGCCCGTCCTGCTGCTGGCCACGGTCCGTTCCACGCCCTCGCCCGCGCTGCGGCTGGCCCACTCCAGCGCCCGCCACCGGGTCGCGCGGCTGCTGGAGCTCACCCCGCTGACCGACCCCCAGGTGGCCCAACTCGCCGCCGGCTGCCTGGAGGTGGGCGAGGCCGAGCTGCCGGCGGGCGTGCTGCGCTGGCTCACCCAGAGCGCCGACGGCAACCCCTTCATCGTGGAGGAACTGCTGCGCGGCGGCGTGGACGCCGGGGCGCTGGCCCGCACCGAGAGCGGCTGGCAGCTGGTCGGGGGCATCCCGCGCGACCTGCCGTCCACGGTGGCCGCCAGCGTCAACGACCGCGCACGCCGCCTGGGCCCGCAGTGGCACCGGGCGTTGCAGGCCGCCGCGATCATCGGGCGGCGCTTCCCGCTGGACGTGCTGCAGAGCGTCTGCGGCCTGAGCGACGACGAGTTGCACGCGCTGGTCCGGGCCGGTACCGAGGCGCAGCTGCTGGAGCCCTCCCGGACCGCGCCCAACTGGTGCACCTTCTGCCATGGTTGGGCCGCCGAGGCGCTGGCCGGCGGGGTACTGCCGGGCGAACGCCGGGCGTTGGCGGCGGCCGCGGCCGCCGCGGTGGAGGCGCTCTCCCCCGAACTCCCAGGCGAGTTGTGCCAGTTGGCGGCGCGGCTGCGACTGGGCACCGGTGACGAGCCGGCCGCCGGCCTGCTCTACGCGATGGCCGGGCGCCGCGCGCTGGACGACGGCGCGGCGGCCTCGGCGCAGCGGCTGCTGGAGCGGGTGCTCGAACTGATCCCGGCGCACTCGCACGCCGCGCGGCGGGCCGAGGTGCTGGAGTCGCTGCTCTACGCGCTGACCGAGGCGGGCGACGTCGAGCAGGCGCTGCGCCGCGGCGCCGACCTGTACGGCTCGGTGCTGCTCGCGCCGCAGCAGCGCGCCGAGTTGCTGACCCGGCTCGCCTGGGTCTGCGTGGTCGGCAACCACTGGGAGAAGGCCGCCGAGCAGGTCGCGCTGGCCCGCCGGCTGCTGTCCGACGACGCCTCGCCGGCCCATCTGGCCCCGCTGGACGTGGTGGAGGCCCACCTGCTCACGCTGGCCGGCAGCCAGGGCGACGACCGGGCCGCGCGCGCCGAGGAGTTGGCCCTGCGCGCGGTGCGCACCGCGGAGGAGGTCGCGCTGCCGGCCACCGCCTGCCAGGGCCGCCAGGTGCTCGCCCTGCTCGCCCGGCGCCACAGCTTCGACGACGCGGACGTCCACCTGCGCCACATGTTCGCCACCGCCGACGCCCACGGCCTGCCGATCTGGCGGTTGCGCGCCCAGATCCGGCTGGCCACCAACGAGTTGATGCGCACCGGGCAGGCCGAGCAGATCCTGCTCGCCCGGCAGGCCGCACTCGCGCTCGGCGCCGTCACCGCCGGCTCGCAGGCGGACTCCACGATGGCGATGCAGCACGTGCTGTACTGCGAGTTCGACCAGGCCGAGGCGCTGGCCGACCGGCTGCTGGAGGCGAGCACCCGGATGCACCAGGAGGGCGAGTCGCAGTTCTGCCTGGTGATCAAGATCGCGGCGCAGGCGCACCAGGGCCGCCGCGAGGCGATGCGCGCGATCCTGGCGGAGTTCCGCCAGCGCGGCGGGGAGCAGTCCTTCCACGCGCCGGTGGTCTTCGGCCACCGGGCGATCTGCGCCCTGCTGGGCGAGGACCGGCCGGGCGCGGAGGCCGAGATGGCGCGGGTGCGCGAGTGGGAACGCACCCACCCCACGATCTACTACCAGTCCGGCCGCTACGGCCTGGGCGTGCTGCTGGAGGTGCTGGCCGGCCGCGCGGGCGAGGAGCTGCTGGCCGAGACCAGGGCCGCGCACGCCGCCCAGCTGCGCTGGAACCTGCAGTTCGTGCTGGCCGCCGAGGCGGTGCTGCTCGGCCGGGCCGGGCGGGCGGACGCGGCGGCCGACACGATGGCGCGGGCCAGGGCCGCCGCGGCGCCGTTCCCGATGGCGCGGCACCTGCTGCTGCGGCTGGTCGCCGAGGCGGCGCTGGCCGACGGGTGGGGCGAGCCGGTCGACTGGCTGCGGGCGGCGGAGCAGCACTTCCACGGCGTGGACGTGGCCGCGATCGCCGGTGCCTGCCGGGCGCTGCTGCGCCGCGCGGGCGTGCGGGTGATGCAGCGTCGCACCGGAATCGGCGCCGTCCCGGCCCAGTTGGCGAACCGCGGGGTGACCGCGCGGGAGTTCGAGGTGCTCACCCTGCTCGGCGAGCGGCGGGGCAACCCGGAGATCGCCAAGCTGCTCTTCATCTCGCCGCGCACGGTGGAGAAGCACGTGGCGAGCCTGCTGGACAAGCTGGACCGCGCCGATCGCCACGAACTCTCCGAACTGCTCAGCAACCTCCTGTTGTAGGCCCTCCCGTTTGACCCGAAGGGCTGGCGGTCGGCGGCCGGGCGGCGTTGCGCCCGGACGGGTCGAAGGGCGCGGGCCACACTGCCCGGATGCCCACCTCCGCACCGCTGCCCCGCCGTCGACTCCTCGCGGCGGGTGGCGCGGCCGCCCTGACCGGCCTGGACGCCGCGGCCCACCCCGCGCGGGCCGCCACGCCGACGAACGACCCCGCGACGACCGCCCCGCCCGCGAACGACCCCGCGACGACCGCCCCGCCCGCGAACGACCCGGTGGCCCCGCAGCTGCGGGCCGTCTGGATCGCCACCGTCCGCAACCTGGACTGGCCCTCCCGCCCCGGCCTGGCACCCGAGCAGCAGCAGGCGGAACTGCTCGCCCTGCTCGACAGCGCGGTCGAGCGGCGCCTGAACGCGGTGATGCTCCAGGTCAGGTCGCTGGCCGACGCGCTCTGGCCCTCGCCCCACGAGCCGTGGGCGGCCTGCCTGACGGGCGTCCAGGGCCGCGACCCGGGCTGGGACCCGCTGGACTTCGCCGTCCGGGAGGCCCACCGGCGCGACCTGGAGCTGCACGCCTGGTTCAACCCCTACCGGATCGCCCTCACCCCCGACCCGACCGAGCTCGTGCCCTGGCACCCCGCCCGCCTGCACCCCGAGTGGGTGGTGCGCTACGGCGACAGCCTGCTCTACGACCCCGGCCTGCCCGAGGTGCGCGGCTTCGTGCAGGACGCGATGCTCGACGCGGTCGCCCGCTACGACGTGGACGGCGTGCACTGGGACGACTACTTCTACCCCTACCCGATCAGCGGCCGGGTCTTCGACGACGACGCGGCCTTCCTGCGCCACGGCGGCGGGTTCACGGACCGGGCCGCCTGGCGGCGCGACAACGTCGACCGGCTGGTCCGCGGGACCGCCGAGCGGATCGCGGGGCTGAACCGCGCGCCGGTCACCGGCTCGGGCCGGCCGCGCCGGCCGGTGCGCTTCGGCATCTCCCCGTTCGGCATCTGGCGCAACCGGCGCAGTGACCCGCTGGGCTCCGACACGTCCGGCACCGCGTCCTACGACGACCTGTACGCCGACACCCGCGGCTGGGTCCGCAACGAGTGGATCGACTACGTCGCCCCCCAGCTGTACTGGTACCTCGGACAGCCGGGCAGCGACTACGCGAAGCTGGCGCCCTGGTGGGCCGAGGTGGTCCGCGGCACCCGCACGCGGCTGTACGTGGGTGAGGCGCTCTACCAGCAGAGCGCCTCGGCGCAGTCCGCGGCCTGGCGGGACCCGGCCGAACTCTCCCGCCACCTCGCCCTCACCCGTGACCTTCCCGAGGTGGCCGGCCATCTCTTCTTCAGCGCGCGGGACGTGGCGAGCGATCCGACCGGCGCCATGCGACAGGTCGTCACCGACCACTACCCGACCCGGGTGCGGGCGCCTCGCTGAACAAATATCTTGACGTCGAGATTCATGTCGGGCAAGCTTCCCGACGGAGTATCTTGACGTCAAGATACTTGCCAAGCGATGCACAACGCGATGCACGACCGAGCGAAGCCAAGGGAACGGGGGCCGACGATGCGGCGCGGCGCGGGCGGAACGAACGGCAAGCGCGACGAGAGCGGCGAGGAGAGCACCGGCGGCACCGGCCTGCTGGCGCAACTGCGCCACCCACCGGGCGGCCGGGACGCGCGAACCATGCTGCTCGCGCAGTTCCTGGACCGCACCGGCAGCGGCATCTGGGGCGCCGCCTCGGTGCTCTACTTCACCTTCGTGGCCCACCTGGAGGCCCGTCAGCTGGGCCTGCTGCTGGGCGCGGCCGGCATCTCCGGCATCGTCGGCTCCCCGCTGGCCGGCCGGCTGGCCGACCGCCTCCCGCTGCGCCCGCTGCTGATCGGCTGCCACCTGCTGCGGCTGGGCACCTTCTGCCTGCTGCTGGTCTGCTCCGGCTTCGCGGCGCTGCTGCCCGTGGTCGCCGTCACCTCGCTGGCCGAACGCGGGGCCAAGACGCTGGAGATGCTCTTCGCCACCCGGTTGGCGGGCGAGCGGCGCTCCACCTACCAGGCGCTGACGCGCAGCGCCGCCAACGCCGGCTACGCGCTGGGAGCGGGGATCGCCGCGATCGGCCTCGCCGTGGGCACCGTCGACGCCTACCGCGCGCTGATCCTGGGCAACGCGCTCTCGTTCCTGCTGGCCGCCGCCCTGGTCTGGTCGCCCCGCGAACCGGACGGCGGCGGGCGGGTGGTGGCGACGGGACCGGCCCAGGCACCGCAACCCGCACAGGCGTCGCCCGCCGCGGCGGCGCGGCCGGCGCCCCCGGCGAGCCCCTGGAGGGACCGCGGCTACCTGCTCTTCGTCCTGCTCGACATCCCGATGAACCTGGACGACTCGGTGCTCAACGTCGGCCTGCCGCTCTGGCTGGTGCACCACACCCGGGCGCCGCACGCCGTCGTCCCGGCCTTCCTGGTGCTCAACACCGTCCTGGTCGTGGTCCTGCAACTGCGCGTCTCCGCCCGGGCCGAGGGCGCGCGCCGGGCCGCCGGAGCGGTGGCCGTGTACGGCGTGACGCTGCTCGCCGGCTGCGCGATCCTGGCGACGGCGACCGGCGGCGGCGCCACCAGCGCCTCAGCCGCCCTGCTGCTCGCCGCGGTCCTGGTCACCGCGGCGGAGCTGATGCGCTCGGTGAGTTCCTGGGAGCTGGCGGTGCACCTGGCGCCACCCGGGGCCCGGGCCTCCTACCTGGGGGTGGCGGGGATGTCCCAGTCCGTCCAGAAGTCCGCCGGTCCGCTGCTGCTCACCGGCGTGGTGATGACCGCGGGACCGGCGGGCTGGCTGGCCCTGGGCGTGGCGGTCGCCGGGCTCTCGCTCGTCCAACGGCGGGCCTGCCTGCGACGACTGGCGAGCGGGTGGGCCGCTGCCGGGGTGATTGCGGTGCCGGCGGCGGCCCCGCCTGCGCGGTCGGCCGTGCGCAGCGGCTGATGCTGGGCGCATGTCCCACCACCTCAGCGGCCCTCAGCTCCGCTCCCCCATGGACGACGCCCGCCTCGACCTCACCGACCTGTTCGCCTTCACCGTTCCGGGCGGGTCCACCGTCCTGATCATGAACGTCCACCCGATCGCCCCCGCCGAGGGTGCGCACTTCCACCCCGATGCCGTCTACCGCATCAACGTCGACACCGACGGCGACCACCAGGCCGACGTCGCCTTCAGTTTCGTCTTCTCGCCGTTCGAGGACGGGCGGCAGAGCGTCACCGTCCACCGGGCCACCGGGGTGCAGGCCCGCGCCCACGAGGCCGACGGCCAGGTGCTCTTCCGCCGGGTGCCGGTCGAACTGGGCCTGCGCCACGAGCCGCCGGTCTCCGAGTCCGGGCGGTACCGGTTCTGCGCCGCGCTGCGCAGCGACCCGTTCTTCGCCGACCTGGACGGGATCGTCCGGGACTTCCAGTGGACCGGGGTGGACTGGGGCGCCGACAAGAACGTGCTGGGCCTGGCCCTGGAGGTGCCCGACGCCGAACTGGGCGACCAGCCGACCATCGGCGTCTGGGCACGGGTGAGCCTGCGGCGGGAGGGGCGGCTGATCTCCGTCGACCGCGGCGCGCACCCCTCGCTGACGGCGTACTTCAACGCCGAGGAGGTCAAGGACGCGTACAACGCGGGCGAGCCGACCGACGACTGGGCGACCTACCGCGAGCCGTGGACGGCGGTGCTGCAGCACACCGGCGGCTACGACGCCCAGGCCGCCGAGCAGGCGCTGCACACCATCCTGCCGGACGTGCTGCACTACGACCGCAGCGCACCCGCCGGCTACCCGAACGGGCGCCTGCTCACCGACGACGTCACCTCGGCGCGCCTGGCGATGGTCTCCGGCGGCAAGGTCACCGGCGACCACATCGGCCCGCACACCGACCTGTTGGCGCACTTCCCCTACCTCGGCCCGCCGCACCCCACGCCGCCGGCGGCCTGAGCCCTCGACACCGGACCGGCGGGCGGGGGCAGTTGAGCGGCTGTCCGGGGTCGGTGCCACAATCTCCGCCATGTCACAGGAAACTGACGATCTTCCCTGGATATCGGTCAAGGGCGACACCAGCGCGGCCAGGGGCCTGCTGCTCAAGGCGTCGCCCGTCATCCTCTTCGGCATGGTCCGCATCGGCCTGCTGATGGCGCGGGGGCGCGGCAGCTCGGCCGGGGCCGGCCCGGCCGGGCTGGTGATGGCGGTGGTCGCGGTCGCCGTCCCGCTGGTGTGGCTCGCCGCGCGGCTGGGCCTGCGCGCGGCGAACGCCCGCATCCGGCTGGACGAGGGGCTCCTGACGGTCCGCGACAGCTGGGGCCGCCGGATCCTGAGCACCCCGGTCGAGGACATCACCGGCCTGCACCAGGTGCGCTTGCCGGTCGAGGGCGAGAACAAGTTCCGGATCGTCCTCACCTCGCGGGACGCCAAGCCCCTGATGATCGACGCCCGGCGCTGGCAGCCGGACACCCTGCGTCAGCTGTGGCCGGCGCTGGGCGTGCCCGTGCGCGACCACGGGTTCCTGACCTTCCGTGAGCTGCGGTCGCGGCTCCCCGGGGTGCGGGTGCCCTGGCACCAGGCGCACGCGGTGCTCTTCGCGGTGTTCATCGTGATCGTGACCATCGCGTACGTCGCGCTGATCGTGAACCTCCCCTTCCTGCTCTGACCCGCGGGCGGCCGGCCCGGCGGACAGCCGGACAGCCGGGGCGCCCGGGGCGCCCGGGGTCCGTCCGCCTGGCGGTACGACCGCCGCCGGACGGGTTGGCTTCGCCCCCCGTCCGGCGCGCGGGCCCTCGTCCGTCCCGACGGCCCGGCAGAGTCCGGTCCTGTGCGCCACTTCCTCAGACAAGCCGCGCTCACCGCGGCCACCCTCGTCCTGCTGCTCCCCGCCGGCGCCGCCGAGGCGGCGCCCGGTACCGCCGGGCCCGCCGACGGCGCCGGCCGCGCCGGCGGCCCGGCCGGGGCCGCCAAGCCCGACCGGCGAGCCTCGGAGGTCACCCACGGCCTCGGGTTCGAGGCCTGCACCGCGCCCCCGCTGGACACCATGCGGACCTGGTGGGACGACTCCCCCTACAGCGCGGTCGGCATCTACAGCAGCGGCAGCCAGCGCGCCTGCGGGCAGCCGCGGTTGACCGCCGACTGGGTGCACCAGGCGCTGGCCATGGGCTGGCGGCTGATCCCCACCCACGTCGGCCGCCAGGCGCCCTGCAACGGCGACGCGCCGCAGAGCGGGCGCCTCGACCCCGCCCACGCCACCGAGCAGGGCCGCGCGGAGGCCGACGAGGCGGTGGCCGGCCTCACCGCGCTGGGCCTGGGCCCCGGCAACCCGGTCTACCTGGACATCGAGTCCTACCCCGGCGGGAACGACCCCACCTGCGTGCGCGCCGTCGTCGACGCCGTGCTCGGCTGGACCGACGAGCTCCACCAGGCGGGCTACCTGGCCGGCTTCTACTCCAGCGTCGACTCCGGCGTCCACGACCTGATCGCCGCCGTCCGGGCCGGCCGCTCCCCCGCCCCCGACGTCCTGTGGTACGCCCGCTGGGACCACGCGGCCGACACCGCCGGCAGCGGCACGGTCCCGGACGACCTGTGGGCCGACCAGCAGCGGATCCACCAGTACGACGGCGACGTCCGGGAGACCTGGGGCGGCGTCACCCTCAACATCGACCGCGACCGGCTCGACGCCCCGAGCGCCGGCTGACCCCCTGGCCCGCCGACTCACCGACCACGTGGGCGACTCGGGGAGCGCCGGGGCCCGTTAGGGTTCTCGACCGTGCCCCACCTTGAGATATCCGACCTGATCACCGTCACGGACCCGCACAGCGGCGCCCGCCTGCCGGTCCACCGGGCCGAGGTCGTCGAGCAGTTGAACGCCTGCGGCAACCGGCGCGCGGCCCGCATCGTGGCCGCGCTGCCGGCCGGACCCGACGGCGTGCTCGACCCGCTCGCCGTGGACCGGACGATGATCAGCGTGCACACCGAACTCCAGCGGCTCAGCCAGGAGCTGCGGATCGGCGACCGCCTGGTCCACCTGCTCGCCCCGCTGCTCGCCGCCGTCCGGGCCGGCGCCGCGGACCCCGGGCCGCTGCGGGTGGTCGACATCGGATGCGGCCTCGGCTACCTGCTGCGCTGGCTGGCGGCCACCGGCGCGCTGGGGCCGGACGTCGAACTCGTCGGCGCCGACCTCGACGCCGCGCTCGTAGGCGAGGCCGACCGGCTGGCCCGCGCCGAGCGACTCGCCTGCCGCTTCGTGCACGGCAACGCCTTCGACCTGCCGGAGGCCGCCACCGTCTACATCTCCACCGGGGTGCTGCACCACTTCCCCGCCGACGCGCTGGCGGACTTCTTCCACGCCCAGGCCGCCTCGCCCGCGCTCGCCTTCTGCCACTACGACATCGCCGTCCACCGGCTCGCCCCGATCGGTGCCTGGGTCTTCCACCGGGCCCGGATGCGCCACCCGCTCGGCCGCCACGACGGCGCCGCCTCGGCCCGTCGCGCCCACGGTGACGCGACCCTGCTGCGCGCCGCGACGGTCCCGGGCATGCGACCGCTGCTGTACGAGCCGCGCACCCTGGCCAACCCGTTCTGCACCACCCTGCGCCCCGTCATCGGCGTCCGACCGCACCTGGAGGCCCCGCTGCGCCAGGCGCTCGGCCGCGCCTCCCGCCGGCTGGTGGGCCCCGAACAGTTCGCGGCGACGGGCCGCGACCGGCTCGCCGGAGCCGTCCGATGACCCCCGCCGTGCCGCTCGCCGCCCTCGGCCTGATCGACGCGGCGTTCAGCGGCTTCCGCGCCTACGCCGGCCGCGACGCCCGGATCCGCCGGTTCCGGGCCACCGCCAGGGCGGCCCTGCGCGGCCTGGCGGTCGGCGCCGTCCTGCTGCTGGTCCCCGCCCTCCGTTCCCGCGCCCCTGCCGGGGCGCCCCTGCGCGCCCTGGCGACCGGCGCCGTCCTGCTGCTGGCCCCCGCCCCCGCGGCCGGCGGCGTCCTGCTGGCGGCCGCCGACCGCCCGCGGACCTACGCCCTGCTGACCCACGGCGGCACCGGTTACCTGCTCCCGCTCGCGCTGTACGCCGCCCTGGTGCTGCTCTCGCTCGCCGCCTACTTCCTGCTGCCGTTCCGCGCCGGCACCCTCGCCGTCGTGGTCGGCCTGGGCCCCCTGACCCTCCTGCGCCCCCTGGTCGTCGCCCTCGCCTGCGCCGCCGCCCTGGCCAACGGCGGCGGCCCGCCCAGCCTCCTGGTCGGCACGGTCGCCGCCCTCGCCGTCCTGCTCGTCGGCCCGCTGGTCCACCACCGCTGGTACCGCGAGGTCCTGCCCCCGGAACCCATCGCGACGCGCTGAGGTCGCTCTGGTAGAGATGGCCGCGTGATCACGAACCCCTCGCCCCTGGCGGCCGCACGAGCCGCCGCGTTCCACCGCCTGTCCCGGCCCGGGTACCGGGGACCGCTGGTGCTGGCCGCCCTGCTGGCCACCGTCGCCGCGGCCCCGGACGGCCTCGCGCACGAGGCCGTGGTGGCGGGAACGGCGACGGCCGGCCTGCTCGTCATGGTGCCGGTCACGCTGCTCACGCCCGTCGCGGTGCCGGTCGCGGTCGTCCTCGCCCTCGCCTTGGCGGGACTCGCCGCGTCACCCGCCGCACGTAGCCGCGCACGAACCTACGGTCGCCGGCTCCACCGGCCGGGCGACAGCGCACTGCTGGGCATCGCCCTGGCGTCGGGCGCCGTCGTGCTGGGATCCAGCGTGCCCGGTCAGGACTACGGCCTGCTCGGCGCCGGCCTGGCCACCCTCGCCCTGCTGCCGTTCGGCTGGCTCGCCCGGCAGGCCAGGCACCGGACCTCCGCCCCACGGGGCCTCTGGCGCTGGGCCGCGGTCCCGCTGCTGGTCGGGACCGCGGCACTGCTGGTCGGCCACGACGTCCCCCGCGAAGCCCGGTTCGCGCTCGCCCGCCCCGCACTCACCTCCGCCGCCGAGCACGCCCTGACCACCGGCTCGACCGACCGCGCCCCGACCTGGATCGGCGGCTACCCCGTGCAGGACGCCGAACTGACCGATGGTGGAGTGAAGTTCACCCTCTCGGGCTCCGGCATCTTCGCCCGCCACGGCTACGCCTACTTCCCGCCGGGCGGCCCGACCCGGCACCGCGACCGCTACACGCAGCTCACCGGCACCTGGTACACCTGGTCGGGCCCCGACCACTTCTGACCCCCACCCGACGGTCGTCCCCCTCAGAAGCCGGCCGCAAGGCTCCCCGCACTCTCTCGCCGCGGACGCGGGAGCGTTCGCGAGGTCGGGTGGCCGGGACGTCGGGGTGGCGGGCGTCGGCGTTGCGTGCCGGCGAACCCCTGCGGTCGGAGCACCTAGGGTTCGAGCCAGTAGTCCTGCTGGTGGGGCACGAGGGTGCCGGTCCGCTCTTCGACCTCCTGGTCCGACAGATCCCCGCCGAGCCCGGACCAGCGACAGAGGCGCTTGGCCTCGCCCAGCGTCATGTCGAAGGCGTCGTGCAGGTAGCCGATCACGCCGAAGTCAGTGGCTCCGGGGTCGTCGCAGGGAGCGAGCTTCGACACCAGGAGGCGCAGGACGGCCACCACCGACTCCTCGCTCCGCCAGCAGTCATGAAGCTCCAGCGCGACCGGCCAGCGCTTCTCCCAGTACTCCTCCGGAGTCACTCTCACCCTCCCGACTTCATGGAGTTGACGACGAATTCAGCGTAGTTCCCGGGAGTGCCGGGTCCTGCTCTCCCAGTCGATCGCCGAATCGACACCGAGGACTCCCGGTTGGCAGCCGGTTCCAGCATCTGCTCGGCCCTGTCACCGTAGCCGTTGCCACCGGCAGTCCGCACGGAGGCGAATTCCACCGCGCAGCAGTGAGGTTGTGGGGCCGCTCCGCCAAGGGAGCGGCCCCACGACCTCACCTCGGGATTTCACGCCTCCCAGAGCGGGCTGGGGCGGAAGTGGTTGTCGAAGCGCTCCTGCGAGTCCAGGAGCTCCTGCGGGCTCGCCTGGCCGCGCTGGATCCGTTCGATCAGCCGGAAGTACTCGAAGCGGTCCGCGCCCGGCATCAGGAAGAGCAGGTCCACCCCCGTGTCGGCCGGGGTGCGGAAGGCGTGCACGGCTCCCGGCGGCACGAGCAGGAAGTCGCCGTCGCGCGCGGTGACCAACTGCTCGCCGATCAGCACCTCCAGACCGCCCTCGATGACGAAGAAGATCTCGGGGGACTTCCGGTGGAAGTGCGGGGTCGGCCCCGCCGTGCCCCGGCCCATCCTGGTGCGGATCGCACTGAGCGCTCCCGCGGTGTCGCTGCCGTCGGCGAGCAACTGCAGGGTGGCGGGGGCGGATCCGAGCAGTTCCGCCTCACTCGCGCGCACCAGCAGGGGTTCCACGGCGTTCGGGTCGATCATGGTCATGGGTACCGCTCCTCCACTCGGGACGTCCCCCTGCGGGACACCCTCCGCCACAGGACAGCGCAGCGGTCCGATCCGTGACGGACCCCGCGGCCCGCCGGTCCGGATCAGGCGTCAGGCGTCAGGCGTCGCGCCCGGCGGCCGTCGCCTGCCGGGCCTCTCGCTCCGCCGCGGCCTGCCAGGCGGGGCGCAACTGCTGGGCGGCGTCGGCGGCCTGGCGCAGCCCGGCCTGGTAGGCGGGCTCCCAGGCCGATCGGTCGTTCAGGTCCGGGCCGAACGCGCGCAGCGAGGCCGGGTCGGGCTCGACGGTCACCGCGACGCGGGCCCCGGCGGTCGCCAGCTCCCGCCGGAGCCGCTCACGGGGGAACAGGTGCGCCTGCGGGTCGACCACGACGAGCGTGTGGGCACCGGCCGCGAGGTCGGCGTTGGTGGCCGAGCGCAGGGCTCCGTCCATGAAGCGGCGACCGTTGACGGTGATCGGCGGGTAGCTGCCCGGAAAGGCCGTGCTCGCCGCCACGGCGGACAGCAGCGGCGCACCGTCGGCGCCGTCGAAGACCACCGGCCGACCGGTCTCGGCGTCCATCGCGGTGATGAGCAGCCGCCGGTCCGGCCAGCGGTCGGCGGCGCCGAGCATGGCGCTGACACGGGCGAGGTGCGCCTGCTCGAGGCCGGTCTCGGCGGCGAGGGCGATCCGGCCCACCCGGCGCCAGGCCTCGGCCGGGTTCGCGGCCGCCTCGCCGAGCACGGCGAACACCTCACCGAGCCGGCGCCCGTCCACCCGCACCGGGGCGGCGTCGGAGCCGGTGGGGCGCACGGGGGCGGCCAGCCGCTCGGGGGGCCCGCCGGTGGCGAGCAGGGCGGCCAGGATCGCGCCGGCCGAGGTGCCGACGGTCAGGTCGGCCTCGGCGAGGTCCACCCCGGCCCGGCGCAGCCCGCTCGCCAGCCCGGCCGTCCAGGCGGTGCCGACCAGACCCCCACCGCCCAGCACGAGCGCCCTCCCGGGTGACCGGTCGAGCGGCTGGTCCTGTGACCGGTCCCCTGCCTGGTCATGTGCCTGGTCGAGTGCGTTCACGGCGGCCCCCTGTGCGTTCATGAAACAGTCGTACCATATACTGACGCGGCTTCACATCCCCATCAGCGAAGGGATGATCCCCCGTGGGGCGACCACCGGATCCCGCCCGGCGGGAGCGCACGCTGGCGCGCGCGACCGACTACGTCCTGGCCCACGGCCTGGCCGGGCTGAGCCTGCGACCGCTCGCCGCGGCGCTCGACACCAGCCCGCGGATGCTGCTCTACGACTTCGGCAGCAAGCAGGAGCTGGTCGCCGCCGTCCTCGCCGAGGCGCGCCGGCGCGGCGCGGCCCGGCTGGCCGGGAATCCGCTGCCGCAGACGGCGTCCGCGCAGGAGCGCCTGCGCGGCCTCTGGGCCTGGATCAGCGCACCGGAGCGGGCGCCGTTCGTCCGGCTCTTCTTCGAGGTGCACGCCGACGGCCTGGCGCACCCAGAGAACTACCCGGAGCAGGCCAGGGCGATCACGGACTGGTTCACCACCCTGGGCGCCACCTTCCACGACCTCGCCACCGGCCCCGACGACACCGTCACCCCGACCCTGCTGATGGCCGTGATCCGCGGCCTGCTCTTCGATCTCACGACCACCGGCGACCGCGCCCGCACCGACCTGGCGCTGGAACGTTTCTGCGCGATGGTGCAGCCGTGACGCGGTCGCGCGGGCTTTCGGCGGCCACCGCGCGGCGGGACGCCGTCAGAGGTCCTGGAAGAGGGAGCTGCCGGCGAACTCCCGCAGCCGGCGGGCGAAGCTCTCCGCCTCACCAGGACCCCACGACCCGACGGACGTCTCGATGCGCACGGCGAGACGGTCCCGGGTGGTCGCGATCGCCTGCCGGCCGCTCTCGGTCAGGGTGAGCAGGGTGGCGCGACGGTCGGCGGGATCGGGCTCCCGGCGCAGCAGGCCGGCCTCCTCCAGGCGGGTGGCGCGGCGGGTGACGCCGGAGCGGTCCAGCCCGATCTCCTCGGCGAGGTCGGCGGCGCTGCGCGGGCCGCTGCGGGCCAGTCCGCTCAACACCGGGTAGGTCACCTCGTCCACCGCCTCCCCCAGGCCCTCGGTGAGGTGCTGGTACAACCGGGCGCGGTTGCTGCGCTTGAGCAGCACCCCTAGCGCCTCGGCGATCTCGTGTCCCACAGCTGTCGACATGACCTCAGTTTAGCGTGCACGGCGCACGCACTATGCGCTACAGTACAGATGCGTGCTCAGCGCACGCAGTTATCCCGCACCGAACCCGAAGGGGACCGCCATGACCTCCACCGCCGCCTGCTCCGACGTCGCCGCCACCCGCACCGACATCGCCACCGCCCTCAACGACCTGCTCTTCACGCCCGGCCTCGACCTGGCCGAGGCCGTGGACCGGCACTTCGCCCCGGACTACCGCCAGCGCACCGACGGCCACTGGGACGACCGCGAGGCCTTCATCACCCACATCGCCCACCTGCGGACCGTCGTCGCCAGTGGCTCGGTCCAAGTCCTCGACGAGCTGGCGCAGGGCGACCGCTACGCGGACCGCCACGTGGTCGACGTCGTCAAGACCGACGGCTCCACGGTCACCATGGAGGTCTACCTCTTCGCCGAGTTCGCCGACGACGGCCGCTTCCGCCGCATCGAGGAGACCACCCTCCTGCTGAGCGGCAGCGAGGCCGACGCCAACCTCGGCAGCGCCCGCTGACCTGCCGACGCGCCCCCGCCGGGAACGCCGGATAACCGGTTGCGGGCGGGGGTCCCGGCTGGCACGCTGCCGCGCATGACGAACCGAGAGGCGGTCTCCGCCATCGCACGATGAGCGGAGCGACGCGGCCCGCGCGCCGGGCACCCGACGCACCATCAGTTCCCCCAGCCGGGCGGCCCGATCGCCGGCCGCTCGGGCAGGACGACTCGGCCTGGGGCGGTCCGCGACCGGCTCCCCCGAAGCGGGTGGGGGCGCACGCGACCGTCCGCGCGCGCTCGGCCGCACGGGTGCGCGGCCGGCCGGCGGTCGGGGCGGTGGGCGGTCTCCGAGAGGGCCTAGAGTCGGAAGGTCCACGAGGGACCGACCACCCGAGAGTCGAGGAGATCAGCGATGTCCGAGTTGCCCACCCGGGACCAGGAGGCACCGGCCGTCGTCCTCGACCGGCGCGACGGGCCCTACGGCGAGGTCGTGCTGCGCCGGCGGGGTGCGGACCACGAGATCATCGCGAACGGCTGTTTCCTGATGGACACCGCCGACGGCCGCTCGGAGCGCCTGCTGATCGACGCCGCGCTGGAACGGCTGACCGGTGGGCGGCCGACCGGTGGACCACTGACCGATGAACGGCCGACCGGTGAGCGGCCGACCGTGCTCATCGGCGGTCTCGGGGTGGGCTTCTCGCTCGCGCACGCGGCGGCCGAACCGCGCTGGGGACGGATCGCGGTGGTCGAGCGGGAGGGGGCGATCATCGACTGGCACCGCGCCGGGCCGCTCGGCGCGATCTCCGCCGGGGCGCTGGCCGACCCCCGGGTCGAGGTGCTGCACACCGACCTGGTCGGCTACCTCGCCACCACCCGGGACCGCTACGACGCGATCTGCCTCGACATCGACAACGGCCCGGACTGGACGGTGACCGAGGCCAACGACGCGCTGTACGGCCCGGCCGGGCTGGCCGCCGCCCGCAGCCGGCTGACCGACCGGGGCGTCCTGGCCGTCTGGAGCGCTCAGCCGTCCCCGGCCTTCGAACGGGCGCTGCGCACGGCCGGGTTCGCCGACGTCCGCACCCTGGAGATCCCGGTCGGCCGGGGCGTGCCGGACGTGGTGCACCTGGCCCGCCGCGCCTGAGGCGCGGCCGGTGACGGTGGGTGGGTGCAGGATGGCGATCATGACCCTGCCCGCACCCACCGACCCCGACCTCGACCTGCACCCCGGCGCGCTGGTCACCCAGGCGTGCGCGCGCCTGGGGCGCCGGACCGTGACCACGTGGTGCGTCGACCTCCTGGCGGGCCGGGTCGCGCCGGACGATCCCCGACAGCCGTCCCTGGGCTGGATCGGTGGCAGGCCGGCCACCGCCGCGCTGCGCACCGGGCGGCTGGCCCGGCCCGAGCAGAACCACTGGCCGCGCGTCTGGGCGGTCCGGGCCCTGCGCTACGCGTGGACGCCCGAGGCCGCTCCGGCGGTCGTCCGGGCCCTGACCGACTCCTCCTGGCGGGTCCGGGAGACGGCCGCGAAGCTGGCCCTGATCCACGAACTGGCCGACTCGGTCGAGCCGCTGGCGGCGCTGACGACCGACCGGGTGGCCCGCGTGCGCGGCGCCGCGCTGCGCGGGCTCGGCGCCCTGTCCGAGAGCGAGCACGCCGAGCTGATCCGCTCGGCCCTCGACGACCCCGAACCGGCCGTGGCGCTCGCGGCCCGCCGGGCGCTGGCCGAGCTCTGCCACCGCCTCGACCGGGAGCTGTGACCCGTGACCGGCAGCGGACCGGGAGCCGGTCTCGCCCTCGCCGTCAGCCGACCAGCCGGCGGCACCAGGCGAGCGGGGTGAGCGTGATCGCCCGCTCCGGATCGCCGCTCCACTCCACCGGCAACCCGTGCTCCCGCAGAACCGCCGCCACCTCGTGCCCGATGGCCCGCGTCGTCTCCGCCGACCCGTCGAACCCGCCGTACAGAAGTGTCAGCCCGTTCCCGGCCACCGCCGAGTCGGTGCACTGGCTGTGGAAGTACACGAAGCCGCGCGCGTCCGGGGAGCCCGCCGCGCCGATCTCCGCCTGCCCGCAGGTCCGGCAGCAGGTGAAGTTCTCCTCCGCGGTGATGCCCGCCTTCCGCAGCGCCTCGAACGCCCGGGCCAGCCGCTCCGGATCCGTCTCGCCCTCCCATCCGGCCTGCTCGGCCAGCCGCTCCCGCCACAGCCGGTCGGCCAACTGCCATGCCTGCGCGGGCGAGAGCGGCCGTTCGTCGTCGGTGGCGAGGTACTCCTCCGCGGCCTCGGCCAGCTCCGCCCGGGTGGCGTAGCCGCCGGCCAGCAGTGTGCCGACGTGTTCCGTCAGCTCCTGCCACTCGTCCTCGTCGAGACCGGGTGGGAGGTCGGGATCGGCGTCGGACGACTCGGCCACGGCCGGGCCCAGGTCCAGCCGCTCCCAGGCCAGTCCGGCGTCCCAGCCCTCCCGCCGGCGCGCCCAGCCGGTCATGGCCGCGATCACCGGCTCCGGCCCGTCGAGCATCACCTGGTAGTGCCGCTCGGGTGCGCCGTCGCGGTGCTCCAGCTGGTAGTCGCCCGCTGTCGTGCGCAACACCTGGACGTAGACGTCCGGTTGGTCGGGGAGCCGCTCGGCGATCAGGAACGTGTCGCCCGCACCACCGATCCGGCGGACCAGGGCGGCCAGGTCGTCGGCGGTGATCCGGGCCCGGGGCGGACCGGTCTCTGTCGTCACGGTGATCGCAAGCATGCCGCCCACTGTGGCACGGGCCACCCACAACCGGCCCCGGCCTCAGGAAAGCTCCGGGGGACGCAGGGTGAAGCGGGCCACCACCGTGGCGCGCACGGTCTGCTCGACCGGGCGCAGGTCCAGCTCCGGACTCTTCTTGAACGAGCCGAGCGAGCCGTAGGACACCGCGGCGTGCACCGGCCCGCGGTTCCCGGAGGCGACATAGCTCTCGCCCTCCCCCAGGCCCTGGTCGGCCAGGCTCACCAGGCCGGTCAACTCCGATCCCAGGGCGCTCGCGTACTGCCGCGCCCGGAGCACCGCCGCCTGCACCGCCTGGGTGCGGGCCTGCTCGTGGACCGGATGGTCACGGCGCAACCGCCAGGTCGGCCCGGCCACGGTGCCGTGCTCCAGACCGGCCAGCGCGACGACGATGTCCCCGAGCCGCTCGAACTCGACCACGGTGACCTCCAGTTCGGCGCCGCCGCCATATCCGGTGATCTTCTCTGCGCCACGCCGGGAGTCGGAGCGTTCGGGGTTGATCCACAGGGCGCCGTCCGCGACCCGCTCCACGGCCGCGCCGTACGGGTCGAGCAACGAGCGGGCGGCCCGCAGCTCCTCGGCCAGCAGGCGCACGACGGAGCCGCGCTCCCTGCCCTGGATCTGGACCGTCAGGTGCAGGTCGGCGTGGTCCGGCTCGACCTCCAACTCGGCCTCGCCGTATACGGTGACGGTGGGACGTGCTGCTGATTCCATGCCGGGCAGTCTGCCACCGCGCGGCCGCGGGTCGCGCCGGGCATCCGGGTCGGCCCGGGGCCTCGGCGGTAGGTTGCCCCATGGTCCGTCAGCCGGCGGATCCGCCCGACCCGTGGAAGAGCTCGCATGGCCACCATTCAGAACACCACCGTCACGCCGACGAAGCTGGAACTCCTCACCGAGTGGCTGCCGGCCCAACCCTGGTACGTGGCCCACGCCGGAGCCCCGGACCTGGTCAAGGGCGGCGGATTCCGGCTGGACGATCCGCGGGGGGAGGTCGGGATCGAGTTCCTGGTGGTCGTCGACCGCGCCGCCCCCGAACCGGTGGCCTACCTGGTGCCGCTGGGCTACCGGGGCGTCGCGCTCGACGGCGCCGGGCGCGAGGCCCTGGTCGGCACCTGCGAGCACGGGGTGCTCGGCACCCGGTGGGTCTACGACGGCGCCCACGATCCCGTGGTGAGCGCGCAGTTGCGGGAGCTGCTGGACGGGCGGGCGGTGCCGCAGCACCAGAACGAGAGCGACACCCCCGACCCCACCGTCCGCCTCCACGGCACCGCCACCGCCACCGACGGCACCGGCACGCGCCCGGTCGAGATCCAGCGGGTCCTGAGGCCGGCCGAGGTCGACGAGGCGGCGCCCCGGCACCTCGTCGCCGGCTGGACCCGGCCCGACGGCACCCCCGCCCGCGGGGTCTTCGCGACCACCGGCCGGGAGTGACCGCGCGACGGCGCGACCGCAGGACCGCACGACCGCACGACCGCAGGGATCCTAGAACGCGCTCGGCTCGGCGCTCGGGTGGTCCGTGCGGTCGGCGAAGGCGCGGACCGGCTCCGAGCGCAGGGCCCGGTGCAGCTCCAGCAGACGGCGGACCTCGTGCTGCACGGTGGACTGGCTCGCGTCCGTCTGCGGGAGCAACTCCTCGCCGAGCTCACCGAGTTCCTCGTGCAGCTTGGGCTCGTCCGCCAGCGCCTGGCGGCGCGTCACCTCGATCCAGCACGCCATGGCGAGCGGCTGTCCGCCGCCGGCCGCCGCCGCGTGCCCGGCGGCCCGGGTCAGCAGCTGCGGGGAGGCCCAGCCGTCGTGCAGGTAGGCGATGCTGTCGCGGATGTCGATGACCCGCTGGTGCAGGTGCTCCCAGGCGTCGCCCGGCGTCAACAGCTCGGCGAGCCGGGCCTGCGGGGCGGTCAGCACCAGCTCCGGCGTGGCCTCCCGCAGCAGCAGCCACAGGGCGTGCAGGCGCTGGCGGCGGTAGCGGTACAGCACGGCCTTGCGCAGCGGTTCGAGCGCGGCCAGCGAGCAGCCGAGGGCGACCAGCACGAAGCGCGCGAAGGAGCACCAGAAGCCGGCCAGGGTGAGCGTCGGCGAGGCGTGCGGGTCGAACCAGCGCACCGCCCGGATCACCTGGTAGGGCACCTCCGCCGTGCAGCCGACCGCCAGGGCCAGCATGCTCAGCCGCAGCACCGCGCTGCGCATGGTGACGCCGTGCCACCAGAAGAGCGCGGCCGCGCCCACCGCCGTGATCAGGCCGTAGCTGCTCCAGGCGATCGCGTAGCCGACCCACCAGCCGTGCGCCTGGGCGCCGAAGCGGTCGTGCGCCGGGGTGAGCGCGAAGAAGAGCACGGCCAGTGCGGCCATGGTGGCCGCGCAGGCGAGCGGGGCGCGGCGCAGCCAGGTCGGCGTGCGGTGCCCGGCGCCGTGCAGCGCGACGGCGAACCACCAGACGGTCGCGAAGTCGGTCAGCGCCACCAGGGCGACGGCCAGTTCGGCCGCGGCGGGGATCTGGGTGGTGCGGTCGATCCAGTGCCCGACCGGTGCCTGGATCGCCAGCGCGCCGCCGGCCAGCATGAAGAGCACCGCCCAGACCGGGCGGTGCGAGGAGCGTCGCAGGGCGGGCAGGCGCACCGCCAGGACGGTCCAGACGATCAGCAGGATGACGCCGCGCAGCGTCTCCACCCAACTCGGGACGTCATGCACGGCCGGCTCCCAACCACTGTTCGGCGCGCCGCTCCACGGCGCTGACCCGGTCGGCCGGGAGCTGGCCCGCGCGGCGCAGCACCATCGAGGCGAAGGTCTCCGCGAGCTCCTCCTCGACGTTGTTGCACGCCGCGCTGCGGGCCCGCGCGGCGGCGGGGCCCTGCTCCGGGTCCTGCTCGTCCTGCTCCCCCGGCTCGCCCTGCGTGCTCCGCGCCTCCTGCGCGCTCTGCTCGGCCAGCTCCTGCGGGCTCACGCCGTGGCCGGCCAGCAGGTGGCAGATCTCGTGCAGGATGATGTGGTCCCGGTAGTACCCGGTCGCCGACGAGCGGTAGAGGACGCGGTCGCCGACCCCGTCGTCGTACCAGAGCCCGAACGGCAGGCCCGGCAGGTCGACGGGGTGCACCGTGAGCGGCCGGCCGCGCTGCTGCGCGAGCGCGTCGCAGAGCTCCTCGATGCCCCACGGCCGGGGGAGGTCGGGCAGTTTCGCCATGAGCCCGGCGGCGACGGCCCGCACATGCCTGTTGGTCACGAGCTCAGCCCTTCCTGGCCTCTGCGGGCATCTCCTGCTCATCGTTCTTCCCCCAAGCCCCCGTTGCCCCCGTCGATCCACGAAAGTGTACATGCCAGCAATCACGGGAACGATCAGTGCCGATCGGGGCGTTGGGACGGTGATCGCACACCCCTGCGACAGTATCGCCCAAGTGGGCGTGCCGTCGGTCGATCTGATGGAACGTCAGAATCGTTGTAGAGAACCGCCGTACCTTGGGAGCACTTCGTGGACGACCCCCGCCTGGCCATCCGCGCGGCCCGGCTCTTCGACGGCCTGGCGGCGGTGGGCGGACCCGTCCTGGTCCTGCTGGAGGGCGGACGGATCACCGACGTCGACCTCACCGGCGCCAACCCCCCGCCCGGCGTGCCGCTGACCGACCTCGGCGACGCCACCCTGCTGCCGGGCCTGGTGGACGCGCACAGCCACCTGGTCTTCGACCCGCACGGCAACGCCGAGCGGCAGCTGCTGCAGGAGGACGACGCCACCGTGCTGGCCCGGGCCCGCGCGCAGGCCGCGCAGGCGCTGCGCGCCGGGATCACCACCGTGCGGGACCTGGGCGACCGCGGCTACCTGACGCTGCGGCTGCGAGCCGAGTTCGCCCGCCACGCCGAGGGCGGCGCCGGGGCCGCCGCCGGCCCCCACCTGGTCACCGCCGGCCCGCCCATCACCACGGCGGGCGGCCACTGCTGGTACCTGGGCGGCACCGCGGACGGCGTCGACGAGGCACTGGCGGCGGTCGCCGACCGGGCCCGCGCGGGGGTGGACCTGGTCAAGGTGATGGCGACCGGCGGGATGTCCACCGCCGGCTCGAACCCGGGCGGCTCGCAGTACGACCGCGCCGCCCTGCGGGCCCTGACCCGGGCCGCCCACGCGGGCGGACTGCCCGTCACCGCCCACGCGCACGCGGCCGGCGGGATCGCCGACGCGGTCGCCGCCGGGGTCGACGGCATCGAGCACTGCACCTTCATGACCCCCGCCGGCGTCCGCCCCGACCCCGCGACCGTGGACGCGCTGGCCGCCGCCGGCACCTTCGTGGGCTGCACGGTCGTCAGGCCGCGTGCCGGGATGCCGCCCGAGGTGCTCAGCACCATCGAGCCCTACTGGGAGAACCAGGCCGCCATGCACCGCCGCGGGGTGCGGGTGGTCTGCTGCACCGACGCCGGCATCAACCCGCACAAGCCGCACGACGTGCTGCCCAGCGACCTGGTGTACTTCGCCTCCCAGGTCGCCACCAACACCGAGGCACTCACCTCGGTCACCGCGCTGGCCGCCGAGTCCTGCGGGCTGGGTCACCGCAAGGGCCGGATCGCCCCCGGCTACGACGCCGACCTGCTGGCGGTGGCCGGGAACCCCGTCCACGACATCGGCGCGGTCCTGCGGGTCCGCGCGGTCTACCGGGCCGGCCGCCCGGTCCGCACCGAGCAGCCGCAGCCGGTCACCGGCTGAGCCCCCACCCCCAGGTCCTGACCCACGCTCCGGGCGCGAAAACCGGTGGCCCCGGGGCGGGTCGGGGCAGCAGGATGGTCGACATGTACCAGGACGCCATCGCCGAGTTCCCCGCAGTCGCGGGTGCGATGGCCGCTGCCCTGGCAGTCGCAGCCGCATTCGACGGCGCGTTCGCAGCCGCCATCGGCGGCGCGCGAAGCTGACCTTCCCCGGGAAGTCCCGGGACCTCGGACGGGGAAGGTCGGCCCGTCCCTGAGGTCCCGTCACCATGCTGACGACTCCCGGAGAAGATCACCACCATGGCCAAGCAGGCCTTCGTGCGCACCAAGCCGCACCTCAACATCGGCACCATGGGTCACGTCGACCACGGCAAGACCACCCTCACCGCCGCCATCACCAAGGTCCTCGCCGAGCGCGGCGGCGGCTCGTTCGTCCCCTTCGAGCGGATCGACCGCGCCCCGGAGGAGGCCGCCCGCGGCATCACCATCAACATCGCGCACGTCGAGTACGAGACGGCGGGCCGCCACTACGCCCACGTCGACATGCCCGGGCACGCCGACTTCGTGAAGAACATGATCACCGGCGCCGCCCAGCTGGACGGCGCGATCCTGGTGGTCTCCGCGCAGGACGGGGTGATGCCGCAGACCGCGGAGCACGTGCTGCTGGCCCGTCAGGTCGGCGTCGAGCACGTGGTCGTCGCGCTGAACAAGGCCGACGCCGGCGACCCCGAGCTGCTCGAGCTGGTGGAGCTGGAGGTCCGCGAGCTGCTGACCGCGCACGGCTACGACGGCGCCGCGCTGCCGGTCGTGCGGGTCTCCGGCCTGCGCGCGCTGGAGGGCGACCCGCGGTGGACGGCCGCGCTGTTGGAGCTGCTGGACGCGGTGGACGCCCACGTCCCCACGCCGGTGCGCTACACCGACGCGCCCTTCCTGCTGCCGGTCGAGAACGTGCTCACCATCACCGGCCGCGGCACGGTGGTGACCGGCGCGATCGAGCGTGGCCAGGTGCGCCTGGGCGACCGGGTGGAGGTGCTCGGGTACGGCGGGGACGTGGTCTCCGTGGTCACCGGCGTCGAGACCTTCGGTCGCACGATGGAGTTCGCGCAGGCGGGCGACAACGTCGCACTGCTGCTGCGCGGTGTGCAGCGCGGGCAGGTGCGGCGCGGGCAGGTGGTCAGCGCGCCGTCCGGCACCTCGGTGCACACCCGCTTCACCGCCCGGCTGCACCTGCTCGCCACCGAGCAGGGCGGCCGCCGCACGCCGATCACCAGCGGCTACCGCCCGCAGTTCTACCTGCGGACCGGCGACGTGGTCGGCGACGTGGACCTGGGCGAGGGCGGCGGGCCGGTGCGGCCGGGCGAGAGCGTCGAGGTGACCGTGACGCTCGGCCAGCCCGTGCCGCTGGAGCCCGGCCTGGGCTTCGCCGTCCGTGAGCACGTCGGGCCGGCCGACCTCACGGGGTCGGCCAGCCCGACGCGGCACGGCACAGCACGCCTCGGCCCGGCACGGTCCTGCTCGGCCCGCCCTGACGGAAATCCGCTACCCCCGCGCCGCCCCATCGGGCACCATCGGCGGATGGGCATGTTGGACGCGGTCGCGGGGCGGGTCGCCGCCGGGGCCACCGCGCGGTTCCGGCCGAGCGGCTCCTCGATGACGCCGCTGATCCGCAGCCGGCAGGAGGTCGTGGTCGCCCCGGTGGACCCGGCCCGGCTGGAGGTCGGCGACATCGTGCTGGCCAGGGTCGCCGGGACGGTCTACCTGCACCTGGTCTCGGCCCTCGACCCGGCCCGCCGGCGGGTGCAGATCAGCAACAATCGCGGCCGGGTCAACGGCTGGTCCGGCCACGACCGGGTCTTCGGCATCTGCCTGAGCGTGGACGACCTCCCGCGCCCCGGCGCGGCCGCCAAGGCCCTGAACCCCGCCTGACCGCCCGCCCGAGCCGCCGACGCTCCACCGCCGTGCGCGGCGGCGGTGCGGTGCGGCCGATAGCCTGGTGGGGTGACTTTCGAAGGCTGGCAGGACGAGGCACTGGAGTTCTACGAGCGCCTGGAGATCGACAACTCGAAGACCTTCTGGGCCGAGCACAAGGAGCTCTACGAACGCGCGGTGCGCGAGCCGATGGCGCAGCTGCTGGACCGGCTCGAGCCGGAGTTCGGCCCCGGGAAGATCTTCCGCCCGCACCGGGACGTGCGGTTCAGCGCCGACAAGGCGCCCTACAAGACCCACTGCGGCGCCCACCTGGCGGCCGGCGGCTACATCCAGCTCTCCGCCGACGGCCTGGCCTGCGGCAACGGGATGTACCAGCTGGCCGCCGACCAGTTGGAGCGCTACCGCCGGGCGGTCGCCGAGGACGTGACCGGCGCCGAACTGGAGCGGGTGATCGCCACGGTCACCGGGGCCGGGCCGGTGGTCTCGGGCCGCGACCCGCTGAAGACCGCCCCGCGCGGCTACCCCAAGGACCACCCGCGGATCGCCCTGCTGCGCAACAAGGGCCTGGTCGCCTGGCAGGAGTGGGAACCCGCCGACTGGCTGGGCACCGCGCGGGCCTACCAGCGCGTCGCCACCTTCCTGCGGGCCTCGCAGCCGCTGAAGGACTGGCTCGACGGCCACGTGGGCCCCAGCGAACTGCCGCCGCGTTAGGGCCCGTCCGACTTCCCCGTCGGGCGCGCGGCCGAGCCGATCTCTCCGTTCACGAAGCATGTTGGGCGTGTACGGATGGACCGCCGGGCGAGAAGTGGTAGATGTGACATAAGTCACCTAACGTGACTTATCCTCACTCACCGCTACCGAATGGAAGGCTCATGTCCTCCTGCAGGGTTCGCCCGCGCCGTGCCTTCGGGCTCGCGCTGGCACTGGCCGCTCTCACCCTCTCCGCCACCGGCACCGCCACCGCTCTGACGCCGCACAACGACGGCCACGACACGACCCGGTTCCGCCTGTTCCCCAACACCAAGTTCCTGCCGTGCCTGTCCGCCGACGGCAGGACGCCCCGCGTCGAGGCCGAGGTCCACCGCGGCGACCTGAACGACACCATGGAGATCGAGCTGCACGGCTTCAAGCCCGACCTCGACTTCGACCTGTTCACCGTCCAGCGCAGCAACCAGCTGGCCAACGGCGCACCGGACCCCTCGTTCACCGGCAGCTTCGGCCTGGCCTGGTACCAGTCCGACCTCCACACCGACCACCACGGGGACGGCCGGGCGAGGATCCAGACGATCCTGCTCGACCAGATCTTCGGGTTCGACCCGGACGCGTCCCTGCCGCCCACCAACACCTTCCACGCCGGCTTCTGGTTCAACAAGCCCAGCGACGCGGCAGCTTGCGGCTTCACCGGCAGCACGCCCTTCAACGGCGAGCACAACGCCGGGCCACTGGCCTTCATCACCCGCCCCGACGCGGTCACGGGCCTGGGCCCGCTCTGCACCAAGCCCGACACCTCGACCACCCCGGCCACCTGCAACCCCTGATCCCCGCGGGGCGCACACCGGATGGTGATCACCGGGTGATCCGGGTGGGTCCTTGATCCGGATCACCCGGCGCCCGGAGCCGGAGGCCGGCGGGGCAGCCGTCCGCACCCCCACGCAGCGGGCGGCACCGCCCCGCCGGACCTTCAGCTCGACGGCGATCCGTACCCGGGACGCGGCGGCCCGGGGTGGACGTGATCGAGCCGGAAGCAGCCCTGGGTCCGGTGGGCGTACCAGAGGGCGAGAGCCGCGACCAGGACGGACACCGCGATCGCGAGCAGCGAGGTCAGCACGCCGGCGGTGGCCCGCAGCCGCCCCGCGCCGGTGCGCCGCGCCCTGTGCAGCGCGGCGACGCCCAGGCCGAGGCCGACCAGGCCGAGCAGGCCGCCGATGAGGAAGACCGAGCCGAGCAGGGCGTTGACGCCCAGTTCGCCGGCGGCCACGGCCAGGCCGTTCGTCCCCTGGGGCGGCCGCCCGCCGTCGTCGCGCCCCCGCCCCTGCCCCCGCCCCTCGCGCACGTTCCCGTTCATCGCCCGTCCCCTCGCTCCCCTTGGCAGGGCACGATCCTGACGTCCGGGTCGTGGCCCGCACATCGCGGGAAAGCAGGAGAGAGCGCTCCCTCGATCGGGGGAGGACCGCTCTGAGCTGCCCGGTCATACTGGCGATCATGATCAGGGGAATCCGGCCGCTGCTGCGCGGCTCCACGTACTCGGGTGCACTCTTCGCCTTCTGTGGCGCGTTCGTGAGCCTGCCACTGCTGCCCTTCGCCGCCCTGCCGGTGCTGACCTGGCGGTCGGCCCCCTGGGGGGTCCAGATGGGGCTGACCCTGCTGCTCTGGGCGGCCCTGGTCGCCGCGCTCGGCTCCGCCCGCCTCACCCGGCGGGCGCTGATCGCCTGCGCCCGCCGCCCGTTGGGAGTGCCGCTGCCCGATCCGGCGCCGGCCGTACCACGTGGTGCCGACCGCTGGCGGACCCCGCTCTGGTTGCTGCTGCACGTGGCACTGGGGTGGACGGGCGGCCTGGCGAGCCTGGTCCTGCTCGGCGCGGGCGTGGCCCTGCCGATGGCCGGGCAGTCCGACCAGGCGCGGTTGACCTGGTCCAGCGGGTCGGTGCGGGTGACGGGTGTCTGGACCTGGGTGGTGGCGGTCGTCTGTCTGCTGCTGGTGCCGCTGGTCTGCCTGGCGCTGAGCTCGGCCCTGCGCCGGCTGGCGCCGGGGCTGCTGGGGCCCTCGACGGCCGAGCGGCTCGCGCTGGCGGCCGAACGGGAGCACGCGGCGGCCGAACGCAACCGGCTGGCCCACGAGTTGCACGACTCGATCGGTCACACCCTGACGGCGGCCACGATCCAGGCGGCGGTGGCGGGCGAGGTGCTCGCCGCCGACCCGCTGGCGGCGCGGGCCGCCCTGCGCAGCATCGAGGAGTCGACCCGGGCCGCGCTGGAGGACCTGGACTACGTGCTGGGCGTGCTGCGCGAGGAGCAGGCGGGGACGGCCCCGACCCGGACCCTGGCCGACCTGCCCGAGCTGCTCGACCGGTTGCGGCACGCCGGCGCGGTGGTGGAGCCTGAGCTGTCGGGCGAGTTGGCGCAGGTGCAGGGCACGCTCTCCCGGGCGGCCTACCGGATCCTCCAGGAGGGTCTGACGAACGCCCTGCGGCACGGGACGGGCGGCCCGATCGAGGTCCGGGTGGCGGCCGCGCCGCACGCGCTGGAGCTCAGCGTGGTCAACGGGGCCGGCCCGGGGACGGGCGGCGGCGTAGGCCCGGACGCCTTCCCGACCTCCAGTCACGGCCTGCCCGGACTGGCCGAGCGGGTCCGGCTGCTGCACGGCGAGTTCGAGGCCGGGCCGCACGGGCCGCGGCACTGGCGGCTGGCGGTCCGGCTGCCGGCACGGTTGCCGGCATGACCGTCCCCGACGCGGGCGCGGCCGTCGCGACCGGCGCCGTCACCGTACTGATCGCGGACGACGACGAGGTGACCCGCAGCGGTCTGCGCACCCTGCTCGCGGCGCAGCCCGGGATCGAGGTGGTCGGGGAGGCCGCCGACGGCGTCGAGGCCGTCGAGGAGGCACGGCGCCTTCGGCCGGACGTCGTCCTGATGGACGTGCGGATGCCGCGTCGCAACGGGATCGAGGCCACCCGGCAGCTGCTGGCCGCCCCCGCCGGTCCGTCGACGCGCGGCACCCACCCCGTGCCGCCGAAGGTCGTGGTGATCACCACCTTCGAGAACGACGACTACGTCACCGCCGCGCTCGGCGCGGGGGCCAGCGGGTTCGTGCTCAAGCGGCTTCCGGTCCGCCAGATCGCGCAGGCGGTCCGGGTGGTGGCGGCGGGCGAGGCGATCCTCTTCCCCGCGGCCCTGCGCAGGATGGTGACCGCCCGCCCGCTGGGCGGCGCCGAGGCGCTGCCGAGGGCCGCGCTGACGGGACGCGAGGAGGAGGTGCTGCGGTTGATGGCCACCGGCCTGTCCAACCCGGAGATCGCGCAGCGGCTCACGGTGAGCCTGGAGACGGCGAAGACGCACGTCGGGAACGTGCTGACGAAGCTCGGCGCGCAGAACCGGACCCACGCGGTGGTGATCGCCTACGAGTCCGGTCTGGTGGTACCGGGGATCGCCGGCTGACCCGGGCCCGGCCGGGTCGCCACCGGGGGTGGTCGGCGTGCGGCCGAGATGCTTCCATGGGAGCGAGGGCGGTCACGACGTGGGGGACCAGTGATCCGGATAGAGCTGACGGCCGACGCGACGGCCCGCACGAGGTTCGCCGTGTCCCCGGTCTACCAGGCCGTCGGCCTGCTCTTCGAACTCGGCCGCCGCCCGCAGCTGGTACCGCGCGCGTTACGGCTGCGCAGCCGGGAGGTCATCCAGGACCGTGGACTGTGGCTGCTCGCGGCCCTGACTGTCAGCCCGCACGGGTACACCCCGGACTTCCTGACTCCGGAACCCACCGCCTACAGCTCGCCGGTGGACGACGAGCTGCACCGGGTCGCGAGTGTCGCGGCCGAGCGGGTGCGCGACGAGATGGCGGTGGTCTCCCACGGTCTCGACGTCTCCCGGGTGCCCGCCCGGGGCGCCCAGCGCGTCGTGCTGGAGGCCCTGGGCGCGGGCGAGGACCGGTTCGCGCAACTGCTGGCCGGCCAGCTGGACGCCTTCTGGCGGGGCGTGCTGGCGCCGTCCTGGGGGGAGATCTCGGAGCGCCTGGAGCGCGACGTCGACCAACGGGCCGGCGCCACCGCGCGGTTGGGGCTCGGCGGCATGATCGGCGGCCTGGACCCGTTGCTCGACTGGCAGGACGGCGCGCTCGCGGTGAACAGCGAGTACCACGTGGACTACCAGGCTCCGGGGATCATCCTGATTCCCGGAGCCTTCCTCACGTCCCCCACGTTCTCCATCGACACGACCTACACGGACACGCCGCGCACGCCGGTGATCACCTATCCGACGGCCGCCCGACCGGAGGGCCCCCACGATCTCGGGGAGCTCATCGGCGGCTCCCGGGCCGCCATCCTCAAGGCCCTGTCGAAGCCGCGCACCACCGCCGAGGTGGCCCGGCACGTCCACCTGAGCGCCAGCACCGTCTCGTACCACCTCCAGGTGCTGCACCGGGCCGGCCTGCTCCAGCGCGTGCAGCGCTCCCGGCACGTCTTCTACCAGGTGCGGGCGGCCGGGCAGTCGCCACTCCGGAGCTAGCGCGGGCCCTGCGGTTCGGACGACCGCGGCCGTCGGGGGCCGGTCCCCCGTTCCGGCCCCCGGCGACCGGCCGGCCGGCTGTCCCGGTCCGCTGCCGGGAGCCGGCCGTTCGGCCGAACAGGACCAGTGAAGCGGCCCGGCGAACTGACAGTCGAATGATTCGACCATGTTCGAAGACGATCATCGATCCACTCCTGACGCCACGTCAGCAAGGCGCCATCGAGGGCGAATCACCGTGGCGCCGCCTCGCCCTACCGGTCCCCCGGCGGGCCCTCGCCCTACTGTGGTCAGCGGGTCCGAGACCGCTGCCGAGGAAAGGGCGACGCCGCGATGAGAAGTGGGGCAGCACGGTCCCCTGGTCCCGCCGCGCCCCGGCGCGCCGCGCTGCGCGGGCCGCGGACGGGCCCGGTGCGCGGCGGCGGGCACCCGTCCGGCGGGCCCGGGCGGGCGACGGGCGACCTGCCGGACGACGGCGGGCGGGTCGGGCCCGGCCTGCGGCGGACGGCCGGGTACGCCTGGCGGCTGCTGGTGGTGGGCGGCGCGCTGTACGCCGTGCTGGTGGTGCTCGGCCGACTGGTGCTGCCGGTCGTCGCGGTCTTCGTCGCGCTGGTGATCACCGCGATCCTGCGCCCGGCCGCCGACCTGATCGGCCGGGTGATCCGGCCCCGGTCCATGGCCGTGGTGGTCACCGTGCTGGGGGCACTGCTGCTGCTGGCCGGGCTGGGCGTGCTGATCGGCGAGACGGTCTCCGGCGAGTCCCACCGGCTGAACCAGGAGTTCCACGGTGGGCTCGACCGGATCGAGCAGTGGCTGGAGGGCCCGCCGCTCCACCTGAAGTCCAGCGCCGTCTCGGACCTGCAGGGCAAGCTCAGCTCGTTCCTCTCCGCCCACCGCTCCACCCTGATCAGCACCGCGGTGGGCGAGGCCGGCCGGGTGCTGGAGATCGTCACCGGCGCGGCGCTGGCCCTCTTCTGCTCGATCTTCTTCATCCACTCGGGCGACGCGATGTGGCGCTGGGCCCGCCGGCAACTGCCGGCCGGCGCCCACTCGACCTGGGCCCGGGCCGGCGCCGCCGCCTGGCGCGCCTTCGCCGGCTACACCCGCGGCATCATGATCGTCGCGGCCAGCAACGCCGTGCTGGTCGGCATCGCGCTGGTGCTGCTCGGCGTCCCGCTGGCGCTGCCGCTGACCGTGCTGGAGTTCTTCGCCACCCTGATCCCGCTGATCGGCTCCCCGATCGCGATGATCGTGGCGGCGGTGGTCGCGCTCGCCACCAAGGGCCCGGTGACGGCGCTGATCGTGCTGGCGCTGATCGTGGTGATCGGCCAGATCGAGGGGCACCTGCTGCACCCCATCGTGATGAGCTGGGCGGTGCGGATCCACCCGGTGGTGGTGGCGCTCTCGGTGACCGCCGGCGGGATCCTGGCCGGGGTGATCGGGGCGGCGGTCTCGCTGCCGCTGGTCTCGGTCTTCTGGGGCGTCGTGGTCGAGCTGCGCCGCCCGCAGCCGGCCGACATCCCAGGGGCGACGGCTGACGGCTGACGGCTGACGGTACGTCAGGCCCCGGACGGCACCGCGACGGCCGTCACCAGCAGCCCCTCGGCCGCCAGCCAGCGCCCCTCGAACCCGTCCAGCCGCCGCCCGTCGACCACCGGACCCGGCACCAGCAGGCGCGCCGTGAAGGTCCGCGCCGACGGTTCGATGGCGACCTGGGCCTCGGGAAAGTCCAGCTCCCGGCCGGTCAGTGTGTACCAGGCCTTGAAGACGCTCTCCTTCGCGCTGAACAGCAGCCGGTCCCAGCGGACCACCGCCGACCGCGCGGCCAGCGCCGCCACCATCGCGCGCTCCCCGGGCAGCGAGACGGCTTCGAGGATCCCCTCCTTCAGCACGCCGTTCGGCTCCGCGTCGATCCCCAGCGCGGCCAGCCGGTCGCTGCGGGCCACCGCCGCCGCCCGGTAGCCGGCGCAGTGCGTGATGCTGCCCACCACGCCGGCCGGCCACTGCGGCGCGCCACGCCGGTCGGGCAGCAGCGCCCGGGGCGGATGGCCGAGTTCGGCCAGCGCGCGGCGGGCGCAGGCGCGGCCGGTGGCGAACTCGCGCTGCCGGCCGGGCACCGCCCGCGCCACCAGTCGGGCCTCGGCCGGGAAGAGCGCCGAGCCGGTGCCGCCCGCCGCGGGCTCCTCGTCCTGGAAGGCCTGCGCCACCGCGACCCCGGCGGGCAGGATCCACTCGATCACCCGGCGGACCCCGGCCCGGCGGCCGGCACCTCGGCCCGCTCGTCGGCCGGCCCGGGCAGGATCCGGCGCAGCGGCTCGCGGGGCGGCCGGCTGCGCCACTCGCGCGGGTAGCCGACCGAGACCTCCTCGAAGCGCACCCCGTCGTACCAGGTCACCCGGGGGATGTGCAGGTGGCCGTAGACCACCGCGACCGCGCGGAACCGCAGGTGCCAGTCGGCGGTCAGCTCGGTGCCGCACCACTGCGCGAAGTCGGGGTAGCGCAGGATGTCGGTAGGCTGGCGCACCAACGGGAAGTGGTTGACCAGCACCGTGCGGTGGGTCGGGTCGACGGCGGCCAGCCGCTGCTCGGTGGCCGCCACCCGGGCCCGGCACCAGGCGTCCCGGCTGGGGTAGGGGTCCGGCTGCAGGAAGTACTCGTCCGTGCAGACCACCCCGGCCTCGTGGGCCAGGCGCAGCGACTCCTCCTTGGTGGCCGCGCCGGGGACCCGGAACGAGTAGTCGTAGAGCAGGAAGAGCGGCGCCACCGTCACCGGGCCCTCCTCGTCCGGCCAGACCGGGTAGGGGTCCTCGGGCGTCGACACCCCCAGGCCGCGGCACATCTCCACCAGGTGCCGGTAGCGCTCCTCGCCGCGCAGGTCGACCGGGTCCTGCGGATGGCTCCACAGCTCGTGGTTGCCCGGAGCCCAGATCACCTTCGCGAACCGTTCGCTGAGCAGCCGCAGCGTCCGGGCGACGTCGTCGAACTTCTCCCCCACGTCGCCGGCCACGATCAGCCAGTCGTCCGGCGACCGCGGTCGCAGGGCCTCGGTCAGCGCCCGGTTCTCCTGGTGGACGACGTGCAGATCGCTGACCGCGAACAGGCTCCCCATGGGTACGCTGACGCCCTTCGCCTCGCTGGTGGTACACCCCCGGGCCGGATCCGGTCCGGCCGCCTCCCATCCTGCTGGCTGCCGGGGCCCATCGGAACCCCTATTCCGGATTCCGGGCCCCACCGGCGCGCCGCCGCCCCGGCGACCCGCCCCGGCCCGACACGCCGGCACACCGACGCGCCGACGCGCCGACGCGCCGCCCGCCCGCCTCCCGTCCACCGGCCGGCGGGGCCTACCCTGGTCGGTGGCCACGGGAGAGGTGGCCGGCAGTCCAGGTGTTGTTGCGCTGGTTGAGTGAAGTGATGGGGTTCTCATGGTGGCTACGGGCAGGGTCGTCAAGTTCGACGAGGTGCGCGGTTACGGGTTCATCGCTCCGGACGGGGGCGGGGGTGACGTCTTCCTGCACGTCAACGACCTGCTCGTCGACAAGTCGCTGATCGGACCGGGCGTCCACGTGCGGTTCGACCTCGAGGACGGCGACCGCGGCCGCAAGGCCTCCGCGGTCGCCCTGGTGGAGCACGCCGCCGCCACGACAGCGCGCTCGCACGCCGCGGCCGATCCCCGGTCGGGCCAGGACGAGGTCACCTGCGAGGTGCTCTCGGTGCAGGAGTTCTCCGACGAGGTCACCGAGGCGCTGCTGGCCGGCAGCCCGTCGCTGACCGGCGAACAGATCCTGGCCGTGCGCCGCCAGTTGGTCCGGCTCGCGATGGCCCACCGCTGGGTGGACGCGTAACACCCGTGTGGGGGCCGGACGATGACGCCCGGCCCCCGGCGGCACGTGGTCACTCGGCGACCGCCAGATCGTCGGCGGATCTGCTCCTCTCGTCCAGCTCCTGCGCGAACTCCCGCCAGATCTCGGCGAACTGACGGGCCAGGCTGACGACGAGAGCACCGCAGTGCGACGGCACCACCGCCGTCAGGTCGGACCACTCGCGCGCCCCGATCATGTTCTGCCGCAGCAGCCGCAGCAGCAGCCGGCCCTCCTCCTTGTGCCGCAGGGACGGATCCCGCGCCAGCTTCTCCATGGCCTGCTCGGGGTCCTGGGCCAACTGCCGTACCCCGCGGGCGGATCGCTGCTGCGAAACCCGGACCCTGGCCACCGAAGCGGCGCCGGGCGACGCCGGTCCGGTGGCCACCGGGTCCTCGCCCGATTCGAGCTTGCGGCGGACGTCGCTGACCGTCGCCGGGGAGATTCCGGCGAGCCGCGCCACCTCGCGCAGCGAAGCCCCTGGGCGCTCGGCTATCAGCTCGGCGGCCCGACGGCGGCCGGACGCACTGCTCAAGGGCCGGCTCCTGCCGTCCCGCCCGACCCGCACGTTCAACTGCGGCACCGTTTCGCTCGAGCTCCGCCGGATGGTCGCCACGGCCTTGGCCCCCAACCCCGCCGCCGCTGCGATCGTCCGGTCCGACATCTGCGGATGCGAGGCCATGATCCGCGCGGCGGCAGCCCGACGGTCAGCCTGGGAAAGCGGCAGACCGTGCGCCACGTTGACTTCGACCGCATACAGGAACGCGTCCTCGGTGGTACCGTCGAACCATTCGACCTCAATTGCCTCCTGGCCCCTCAGGAAAGCCGCCATCAGACGATGCATTCCGTCGATCACGCGCATGGTGTGACGATCGACAAGAATGGCGGGGAGCGGACCCTCAAGCTCCGCCAGCCTGGCGACGTGCTCGGCGTCCGGCCCTCCGGAGCGGGGGGACTCGCCTGGCAGCAGCGACGCGATCGGGACCATCACGATCCTCTGTTGCCGAACTGTCGTGGGCACAATGGTGCGGTCCGATCGGGCGATCACTCCGTCCTCAGCAGCATTGAATGGTTCGGCGGCTGACTGGTCCACTGCATTTCACCCCGTTGAAGGAAATTCACGACCTGGTACTCAGGTGACCGCGTCCATCTCGGACCACCCGTGTGTAGAGCGCGCGATCTCTCCTACCCAACTGCCCCGTCGGTCCCGATCCGCGCCCGCGGCCGGACCCGCCGATCGGCCCGGACGTGCCGGCCGACGGACAGCACGGTGCACCGCAGGTCTGGACCCGCGGTCGTCATCGACGCCCTTGTCGTCGCCGTGCTCTCTGTTCAGAAACGTGCATGACTCATCGTCACTCGTCATAGGTGACGTTGTCGACTCACGGCAACCGGTCGTCCCCGGCCGCCAAGACCTCGGGTACCAGCCCACCTTGGGCTTCACTGCGCTCGCTTGCGAGCGGCGTGGCCACTGTTCAACCGCGACGCCGCGGCGGTTGAACAGCCGTCAGGCCGACGTGATTCGCGCTTCGTTGCCGGTCGAACGAGCGGTGGCCGGACCCCTGACGACCGCCCGTCCCAGGTCCGCCGCCCACACCAGCGGCCCCGCGCTGAAGAGGTAGTTGCGACAGTCCTCCGTCACCTGCGCCACCGGGTTCCAACCCCCCCTGTCCCAGCGGTACATACCGTATCCGAGCGTGACGGTCAGGCGCCTGACGATGTCAGCGGCGGCGAGGTCGTACTTGAGGAGGTGCCGGTCCTCGATCTCGAGGAGCAGCAGGGGCCGGTCACGCAGCAGAGTGCTGAAGGCACCGGTGAGCACCCCGGCCTCGGCCCCCTCCACGTCGGCCTTGATGAAGTCGACCCGCTTCAACTCCGCCGACCGGCACAGGTCGTCCACGGTCCGCACCAGCGTCGGTACCGACCTGGAGACCGCGAACTCGGCGTTGGGCCCGGGGCCCGAGGAGCCCTCGGTGAGGTACGCGCGTCCGTGAACCGGCAGCAGCCGGCGCCAGGGCAGGCTCATGGTGCCGCGCTGCACGCGATCGGCCATGGCCATCCGGTGCACGGTGACGTTGCGGCAGCCCAGCGCCGTCGCGACGGTCGTCAGCCAGCCGGCCGGGCCGCGCAGCGGCTCCACGCTGTGAACCTGCCCGGTCGGTCCGGTCAGCGCGGACAGGGTCCAGGTGTAGAGGCCGTACTCGGCGCCGATGTCCAGGCAGACCGCCCCGGGGCGCACCAGCCGACGCAGACCGGCGACCTCCGGCTCCACCCAGGCCCATCTCCGAGCGGCCCAGCGCAGCGTCAGGGCTACCAACGTGATGCGAATCCCCGGATACCGGGAGGCACCGTACTGGGGACGCACTCCGCGACTCGAGTACGTCGAGCTGCAGCTCATCAGCAACCTCCAACTAGCTGTGACAGCGGGTTCGGGCCGCCCGGCAGCTGTCAACCGAATTTCCCACAGGGCCGTTCCGGGAAGCCTCCCGCCTCGGACAGCAGGCAGCGGCCTGGGAATGCGCGACGACCATCGAACTCGCCCAGCACGTAGGATCAGGAACCGGTTCGGCTCGCGCCGGAACCCGGACCGGACCCGGCCGGCCGGCCACGGAGCGGCCCGATCTCCGGCGGGTCCGAGCAGGAGCTCGTCATCGGACTGCCGAGCACTCGGGACCGACAGGTCGAACGTGTGAAGATCGCGCCCGGGCAGAACACAGGAGACGGCGGCTTCCTGCGCAAACGCCCGGGCGTCATCGTACGTCGGTCGCACCCTGCGGGTCAGCTGTCTGAGGAGACAGCACGGGACACCGACAGCGTCCACCGGCCGAGCACACCGGCCCGAGGCGTCCGCACGCCTGCGCCGTAGCCGTTTCCGAGTCGGGCACCACCCCGGTGCGAGAGACTGATGCCGCGTCAGAGTGCAGCCTCGCACCGAGCACCGACCCCGACCGTGCGTCCACGTCAGCCCAGTGAGCGGAGACCTTCCATGCGCCGCCGTACCGCCCTGATACCGACCGCCCTGATCCCGACCGCCCCGGTCCCGACCGCCCACAGGGCGGCCACCCGTCGAGCGACCCCCGGAAGACTGCTGTCGGCCGGACTGCTGGTGGCCGCCGTCCTGGCGACGAGCGCCGGCTGCGGGAAGGACATCGACATCGGCTGCAAGGCTCCCGAGTGCCACCTGACGGTGAAGGACGGCAGCTCGCTGACCATCGCGGGCCAGACGCTGACCGTCACCGGGGTCGACGACGACTCGGTGAAGTTCGACTCGCACGGCATCGCGTTCACCCTGAAGAAGGACCTGAGCCTGGGGTTCGGCAAGTACCACCTGCACCTGCAGAAGGTGGAGAGCGGATCGGCCGACATCACGGTGGACGACAAGTAGTAGCCGACGGGCCGGCAGCACCTGGTGGGTGCCGCCGGCCCGTCGACGAGCGGGGTGCCGGTGTCCGGTGCCGTCAGCCGACGGTCAGCGCCAGCGGACCGGCCAGTGGTGAGTAGGCGTTGTTGTACAGGTACCAGACCGCGTACGAGCCCGGCGCCGGCAGGCTGCTCGCCGCGAAGGTCAGGCTGCCGCTGCCGTTGGGCGCGTACTGCCAGGCCAGCGAGGACTGCGAACCGGGCGTCACGCCCACCGGGTAGATGCCGATCCAGTTGGTCGAGCTGGTGCTGCCGGCCGGCGTCGCGTACTGGAAGGTGACGCCCGAGCCGTGCGGGACGCTCGGCGTGCCGGTGGTCAGGGTGCTGGTCGGCGCCGGGGCCGAGACCGGCACGAAGGCGTCGTTGAGCGGGGTGGCGTAGGTGTCGTTGGCGGTGATGCCGGACAGGCCCAGCGCCGCCTCGATGGTGCGGGCGGTGCTGTAGTGGTCGTAGCGGCTCGCGCTGGTGGTGCCGGCCGGGACGGTGCCCTGGGAGCCGTTGACGATCGCGACGACCTGGTTGTCGGCGTTGCTGGTGTCCTCGTCCCAGGTGACGATCAGCAGCGACTTCTGGGTGGTCCAGGCCGGGGACTGCATGATCGGCGCCAGGGTCTGCTTCAGCCAGCCGTCCTGGGTCTTGAGGCTCGTCACGCTGCCGTTGCCGGAGGCCTCGCCGTCGTAGTAGTCGTCGGCGGCGATCCAGGAGAAGTTCGGGGTGGTGGCCGCGCTCTTCAGATCGGTGGTGAGCTGGGTGGTGTCGAACAGGTGGGCGGCGCAGCGGGTCGCGTTGCCGCTGACGTCCGTGTAGTTGATGAAGGGCGCGTCGTCCGGCTCGTAGTACGAGTCGTACTGGGTGGTGGTGTTGCAGGGGGTGCCCATGCCCTGCTCGTAGGCCTTCCAGGTCTTGCCCACCGACTCGATCCGGTCGCCCAGGTTGGTGCCCGGGGCGTTGATGTGCGGCCAGTAGGTGGCACCGGTGGTGTAGGTGTCACCGCCCGCGACGGCCAGGTAGTTCTCGTCGCTCGGGTGGTACACCGCGTGGTAGTTGGCCAGCGAGGCGCCCTGCGCCATCAGGCTGTGCAGGTACGGGGTGTCCGTGGGGTCGCCCATCACCGCCGAGTAGTCGGTGTTCTCCATCATGACCATGAAGACGTGGTCGTAGCCGGGGACCTGGGAGACCGGCGGCGCCAGGGTGGCCGCGGTGACCGGGGTGTTCAGGGTCAGCGACAGGTTGTCCAGGTAGCCGGACTCGCCCGAGCTCTGCAGGAACTGCACCTGGACCAGGATCGAGCGGGTGCCGGCCGGGACGGTACCGGTGGCGCTGCGGGCCAGGAACGAGGTGGCGCTGGAGCGGTCGGCGGCCGAGACGGTGGGCAGCGTCGCGGTGGCGCCCAGCTGCTGGCCGGCCCCGCTGCGGAACTGCAGGGTGACCTGCGCGTAGCCCGCGTAGGTGGTCCAGCCGCCGAGCCAGCCGGAGAGGTTGTAGCCGATGCCGCCGCCGTCGATCGCGGTCGCGGCCGAGGAGACGTCGACGCTCTGCTGGATCGCGCCGTCGCCCTGGTTGCCGGGGGCGAAGAAGGCGGTGCCCGGGGCCGGGCTCGCCGGGTGGCCGAAGCTGCCGGCCGAGTAGCAGATGACGTCCGGGCTACCGGACACCACCGACCAGCCCGGCAGGGTGGTCGCTGCGGTCCAGTCCGTGGTGCAGTAGCCGGCCTCCGCGCCGCCGTTCACGATCAGGTTCCCGCTGGTGGTGGCCGCGCTCGCGGGCATCACCGCGAGCAGCGCACCGAGCAGCGCGAACACGCCGCCCAGTGCTCGCCAAAGTCGTCTCATCTCCACTGACCCTTTCCTCGTCCGTCTCTCTGTCCGTGCCCATGTCCACCGGCGTCCGTGCCGGTGCCCATGGCCGTGCCACGTCATGAGTAGCGGCCCGGGCTGTCCGCGGGGCGAACGCCGGGCCAACGCCTCCCGGCGGAAATGGCCGGAACTGGGGACGAGTTGTACAGCCAAGCTGCCGCCGTACCGGCAGTCCTACCCGGCGCCGGCGGGCAGGACACGCGGGTCACGCCGCGCACGCCCGCCGACCGCGCCGGGCCGTACGATCATGAGCACTCCGCCGCCCCGTCCGGTCACCTCCGGGGGAAGACAGGTGCCCACGTGATCGCGCTGGCCGTCAGCATGGGCACCCTCTTCGTCTGGGCGCTGGTCGCGGGACGCCTGGCCCGCTGGAGCATCACGGCGCCGGTCGCCATGACGGCCGCCGGCGTGGTGCTGACCGCGGGCACCCACCCGCTGGTGCAGATCACCCTCACCACCGACAACGCCGAGCACGCGGTCGAGATCATCCTCGCCGTCCTGCTCTTCACCGACGCCACCGACGTGCCGGCCGGCGTTGTACACGGACAACGCGGCCTGCTGACCCGGCTGCTGGTGCTGGGCCTGCCGCTGACCCTGGGCGCCGGGGTCCTGGCGGGCGGTCTGCTCTTCTGGGGCGGCGGCTGGTGGCAGGCGGCGCTCTTCGCCACCGTGACCGTCCCCATCGACCTGGCCCCGGCCGCCGAGCTGATCCGCGACCCGCGCCTGCCGGCCTGGCTGCGCGGGGTGCTGACGGTGGAGAGCGGGCTCAACGACGGCATCGTGGCCCCGGTCTTCCTGCTCGCCCTGGCCGGCTTCGAGGCGCACGGCGGCGTCCACGAAGCGGCCTCCGACCAGGTCGGGGACGCGATCAACGCGCTGCTCTGGGCGGTGCTCGCGGGCGTCCTGGTCGGCCGGCCCGGTGGATGGCTGCTACGGCGCTCCTGGCTGGCGGGCTGGACCCGGCCGGCCGCGGTGCGGCTGGGGGTGCTCGCGCTGCCGCTGGCCGCGTACGCGCTGGCAGGTGAGCTGGGCGGCAACGGCTTCGTCGCCGCGTTCGTGGCCGGCCTCTGCTTCACCCCCTACTCCCGGGCGCTGCCCGGCCAGGCGCTGCACCTGCTGGAGGACGCCGGCACGCTGCTCTCGCTCGCGCTCTGGTTCGTCTTCGGCAAGGTCGTCACCCAGGCGTTCACCGGCGACTTCGACGGCCGGGTGGTGGCGTACGCGGCGCTGTCGCTCACCGTGGTGCGGATCCTCCCGGTGCTGCTCAGCCTGCGCGGCAGCGGCCTGGAGCGGAACGACCGGCTGCTGCTCGCCTGGCTGGGCCCGCGCGGGCTGGCCTCGATCGTCTTCGGCCTGCTCGCCTTCATCGGCCTGGCCCCCGTCGACGCGCCGGCCGCCGACCTGGTCGGCCAGGTGATGACGATGACGGTGCTGATGAGCCTGGTCCTGCACGGCCTGACGTACGGTCCGCTGGCGGAGCGCTACGCCGCCGCCCGCGAACGCGCGGAGGGCGGGGGCGACGGCGGGGCGGCGGGTGCCGCGGCGGGTGCTGCGCCGGGCGGGTGATTGTGGTCGGCCGCCCGGTCAGGGCCGCCGGGCCACCGGGCACCCCGACGCGAGCATGGGGCCAACGCCTCCACCGGTCGCCCGGCCGTTCGACCGTCCGGGTGACCCCGAACCCGAGGGCCCCATGGCACTGTTGAAGCGATCCGACCGTCCGAACCGATCAGGCCGAGGGAACCGCCTGCGCGCGGCGGCGCTGGGGGGCCTGCTGCTGGCCGCCGTCGCGCTGCCCGCCCACGGCGCCGAACCGCGCTCGCTGGCCCCCGGCACCGCCTTCACCCCGCTGACCGGATCACTGCTCACCACCCCCGCGCCCTTCGAGGGGGCGGACTCGAAGATCCACCTGTCGTACGAGCTGATCACCACCAACGCCGTCGGCAGCGCGCCGGTCCGCCTGGACCGCCTGGAGATCCGCGACGCGCAGAGCCGGCGGGTCCTGGCCGCGCTCGACCCCGCCGCGCTCGCCGGCGCCGCCAACCCGGTGGGCGGCCCCTCCCCCGCGACGGAGGACGGGCCGGCCGCGCGCGGCGGGAGGGCGACCGCCACCGTGCTGGCCGGTTCGTCCCAGTGGATCGTCTGGATCGACTTCACGCTCGATCCCGCGGACCCGGTGCCCACCGCGATCGAGCACCACCTCGACGGGACCCTCCTGCTGCCCGCCGGGGACCGGCCGTTCGAGGAGACCATCACCAGGACGGACCTCGCCCACCGGCCCCCGCCGACGCTGGCGGCGCCGGTGCCCGCCGGTACCTGGTACGCCAGCGAGGGGTGCTGCGACAACACCCACCACCGGCGCGGCCTGGCGCCGATCAACGGCGTGCTCGACGTGCCGCAGCGCTTCGCCATCGACTGGTTCCGGGTCGGCGCCGACCAGCAGACCTGGCAGGGCGACCCCGGCCGGCTGGAGAGCTACCTGAGCTTCCGTCAGCCGGTGCTGGCCGCCGCCCGCGCCAGGGTGGTGGAGGTCCAGGACGGCCTGCCGGACAACCCGCCGCCGGTGCCGCCGACGATCCCGCCGATCGAGGACACCGTCGGCAACCACCTCACCCTGGAGGTGGCCCCCGGTGAGTACCTGCTCTACGCCCACCTGGAGGCCGGCAGCCTCACCGTCCACGAGGGCGACTGCGTCGAGCCCGGCCAGCAGCTGGCGCTGATCGGCAACAGCGGCAACTCCACCACGCCCCACCTGCACTTCCAGGTGATGACGACCCGCGAGTTCTTCCCGACCGACAGCCCGCCCTACACCTTCCGCTCCTTCGAGGTGACCGGCCAGGTCGTCCCCCGGATCTGGGACGACAACCTCGGCCTGCAGCCCACCGGCGTCCTGCCCGTCTCCCCCTCCCCCTACGCCGGCCACCACCACGCCCAGCTCCCGCTGGACCGCAACATCGTGGTCTTCTGACCGGCCCCCGCGCAGCGCGGGCTCTGAGCCCCCCGGCTCAGAGCCCGCGCGCAGCGTCGACTCCGCCGACGTTCAGCGCTTCGACGGTCAGCCGGTCAGCCGGTCACGGGAACGCCCTCCAGTGCCCCTCGGAGATCACCTCCACGACGCCGTCGACCACCTTGATGGCGGTCTGGTCGTCGATCGCGTACGCCGGAGCGGCGATCTCGGCCGCCCACCGTTCCGCATCCGCCATGGTGTTCTCCGGACAGGACGGATGATCCAGGTGCGGGAAGATCGAGAAGTCGACCAGGCCCAGCGTGCTGTCGCCGCCGGTGGGCGGCTTCCAGCCCACGAAGTCCTCGCCGATGCGGGGGGTCATCACCATGCTCCCGGCGCTGAATCCCACGTAGACCAGGTGGGACAGGGACGGCAGCAGTTCGGCCAGCCCGGACTCCCGCATCCAGTGGCTCAGGTAGAGCGCGTCACCGCCGTTGACCAGCAGGACGTCGGCCTTCCGGACCCAGGAGACCCAGTGCTCCTTCTCGATGCTGGGCAGAGCGGTGAGCTCCAGCACGCCCACCGACTTCCACTCCAGCTCGGTCATGGGGCAGGGGGACCGCCCGCTGACGAACCGCCACGGCCCGGCCGGATCGGCCTCGGGGGCCCCGTACCCCGCCGTGGGGATGCACAGGGCGCGGGACTCGGCGATCGGCTTGCCGAGCAGGTCGACCAGTGCGTCCCGGATGCTCGCGTTCTTGATACCGGAGTCGGTGAGGAGGAGCTTCATCATGTCCTTTCCCGAGGAATGTCGTTGAGTGGCCGGTGCGGTGGTCGGCCTCCTGGGACGCCGGCCGCACCGCCGGGGCCGTCGGGGCTCACTGGCCCTGGGCGATCTCCCACATGTAGCCGTCGAGGTCCCGGAAGCTGGCGGTGCGCGGACCCCAGCGCCGGTCCATCGGCCCGTTGACGAGCTCGACGCCGGCCGCGGCGAGCTCCGCGCACTTCGCGTCGACGTCGTCCACCTCGACGGTGAGGACCAGGCGCACGCCGGCCTCGCGCGGGGCGGCGGTCGCCGGCTCGATGAGCTCGGGGACGTGCGTCGTCCGCAGCAGGTTGACGATCGTCCCACCGAACCCGAAGGCGACCGACTGCTCGTCCTCGAAGAGGATCGGGGCGTCGAAGACGTCCAGGTAGAACTTCTTCGAGGCGGCCAGGTCCTCGACGAAGACGGTGCTGGCGGCGATGCCTCTGGCCCAAGCGGTCATGACGACTCCCTGCTCGTCGGCGACGGAGAACCGAGGCTACGACCACCCACTGACATCCCGCGGTCGCCCGGGCCGCCACCGCACGAAACATCCGTGCGTGAGGGTCGACTCCGCCGACTTCCCCCGGGGACCGTGCTGGCATCGTAGGGGCCATGCGACCAGCGGGAACCACGCCCTCCAACGCCCTCACCACCCTCGGCGAGGTGGCGTGCCGCTACCGGGCGGACGAGATCGACCCGGCGGACCTGCCGATGATCGCCGCCGAGGCACTCGCGGCCGGGCTGGACACCCCGACGCTCTGCGAGCTCGCCGGTCTGCCCCGCACCGCGGACACCCGCGAGATCCGCGACGCCTTCGAGCAGGCCCTCCACGAGTCCGGGATCGAGCTGCCCACCCCGCTCCTCGCCCGGCGCCACGCCCTGCGCCGACTGGCGGCGCGACTCGTCGACGGGGAGCCCGCCCCCGCCGTCCTCGCGACGGGCGACTGGTGGGAGACGGAGGTCGAGACCGCGCAGGAGCGGTCGTTCGTGCTGCTGATCCCGCAGTGCGCGTGCTGTCTCGAGTACACCCTGGACCTCGACCGGCAGACCTGGGAGGCCGAACTTCGCACCACCGCACTCGCCCTGATCTCGTCCGCACCGATCAGCCCCGGCTGCTGACACCGGTCGGGAACGCCGGCGGGGTCTAGCGCGATCCGGCCGCCATCGGCATCATGGGGAACGAGGGAACACCCCTGGGGGCCGTCGACGCGGAACGTCGAATCCGGGCCCGCGCTTGGAGCGTCAGGGGTCCGGAGAATGGATCCCTCCCATGGACACGATCCTCCTCACCGTGGATGCCGTTCTCGGCGTCCTGGGTTCCGCCCTGTCCCTGTCGGTGGAAATCGTTCGGGCACGACGGCGGGCACCGGACCGGCCGTCCGACCACCCGCAGGGACAGGTGCCGTTCCCCGACCAGGACGCGGCTGCGTGAGCCGGCACCGGACGGCAGCCGACTACCAGAGCTGATCGCAGTGCTCCGGCCTTCAGGTCGGGGGTGAAGCGATTTTGAGTGATGCTCTGACCCGCAGGTCAGACGGGGTGGTTCTGTTGTTCTCGGGGAACTCCTGACGCGTCCTTCGGGAGCTGACGCCCTTGAGAGAGTCTGGTCACGGACCGGTGTTGCCCTCGAAGGCGCCCAGGTTGATCAGGCTCACCCGGTGGTCCCAGGCGTCCCACCGGACGAATTTCTGCGCGCTCCAGTAGTAGTTGTCGTAGCCCATGAGTTCGCCGTAGGTCACCTCTTCGCGTGCCCGGTCGGGCTTGCCGAAGGCGGCCAGGAACTCCTCGTAGGAGGTCAGATGGGCGAAGTGGGACAGGTGAGGGCCGCAGATCGCGAAGCCGACGACCTTCCCCACTCGAACCTTGTAGGTGAGCTTGTCGGCGCAGTACAGGAATCCGTCGGACCGGGAAGCATGGTCGACGACCTCGTCGAGGGTCAGCCGCCGCCCCTCGCCGTCGTAGTACTCGCTCTCGATGTCGGTCCCGCCGTGGTATCGGATCACGATGGAGGAATTGGCCCCGACGATGGTCGGCCGTGGCACCCTGGCGGCTGGTGCCCCGAGGGCTATGCCGCCCATCTCGACCGTCGCGAGATCGAGGTGTGACTGGCACAGCAGGTCCAGGTTGTCGAGGATCTCGATCATGGGCAGAGTGTAGGGCCTTCCCATGACCCGCCTGTGGTTGAACGGATCTGACAGCGTAGGAAGAGGAGTTGAGTCGCCCGTCCCGGTTCCAGGGGGGCTGAAACCGGGGTGAAACCCGGCTGAGGGCGGGTTGAATGCGGGCTGGCGCAAGCTCTGCGGCATGACGACAACGACATCGCACGAACTCGCCATCTCGGCCGCCGGGCTGCGCAAGGCGTACGGGGAGAAGACGGTCCTGGACGGGATCGACCTGGCGGTGCCGGCGGGCACCATCTTCTCGCTGCTGGGGCCGAACGGGGCCGGCAAGACCACGGCCGTGAAGATCCTCTCCACCCTGGTGCGGGCCGACGCGGGTGAGCTGCGGGTCGGGGGGCACGACCTGGCCACCCAGGCGCAGGCGGTGCGCTCCCTGATCGGGGTGACCGGGCAGTTCTCCGCCGTGGACGGTCTGATCACCGGGGAGGAGAACATGCTGCTGATGGCGGACCTGCACCACCTCTCGCGGGCCGAGGGCCGGCGCACCGCCGCCGAGTTGCTGGAGCGCTTCGACCTCACCGAGGCCGCCCAGAAGCCCGCCTCCACCTACTCCGGTGGCATGAAGCGCCGCCTGGACATCGCCATGACGCTGGTCGGCGGCCCGCGGATCATCTTCCTCGACGAACCGACCACCGGGCTCGACCCGCGCAGCCGCCACACCATGTGGGGGATCATCCGCGAGCTGGTCTCCGGCGGCGTCACCGTCTTCCTCACCACCCAGTACCTGGAGGAGGCCGACGAACTCGCCGACCGCATCGCGGTGCTGAGCGAGGGCAGGATCGCCGCCGAGGGCAGTGCGGCCGAGCTGAAGCGGCTCGTCCCGGGGGGGCACGTGCGGCTGCGCTTCACCGACCCCGCCGCGTACCAGTCCGCCGCCGTCGCGCTGCGCGAGGTGACCCGGGACGACGAGGCGCTGGCGCTGCAGATCCCCAGCGACGGCAGCCAGCGCGAGCTGCGCTCCATCCTCGACTGGCTGGATTCGGCCGGTGTCGAGGCGGACGAGCTGACCGTGCACACCCCCGACCTCGACGACGTGTTCTTCGCCCTGACCGGCGGCACGGCCGCCAGCACCGCCACCAGCAGCACCGGCACCGACGCCACCCCCACCGTCCCCACCCAGTCCAAGGAGACCGTCCGATGAGCACCCTCTCCCTCGCCGTGCGCGACTCGAAGACGATGCTGCGCCGCAACCTGCTGCACGCGCGGCGCTACCCCTCCCTCACCCTGAACCTGCTGCTCACGCCGGTCATGCTGCTGCTGCTCTTCGTCTACGTCTTCGGCGACACGATGAGCGCGGGCATCGGCGGCGGCGGTCGGTCCGCGTACATCGCCTACATCGTGCCGGGCCTGCTGCTGATGACCATCGGCAGCACCGTGATCGGGGCCGCGGTGGCCGTCGCCACCGACATGAACGAGGGCATCATCGCCCGCTTCCGCACCATGGCGATCCACCGCCCCTCGGTGCTCGTGGGGCACGTCGTCGGCAGCGTGCTGCAGTCGATCGCCAGCGTGGTCCTGGTGGGCGCCGTCGCCGTGGCCATCGGCTTCCGGTCCACGGGCGCCACGGCCCTGCACTGGCTGGCGGCGTTCGGGCTGCTCGCGCTCTTCGCCCTGGCGCTGACCTGGATCGCGGTCGGGATGGGCATGGCCAGCCCGAGCGCCGAGGCGGCCAGCAACAGCGCCATGCCACTGATCCTGCTCCCGCTGATCTCCAGCGCCTTCGTCCCCCTGCACTCGATGCCCGGCTGGTTCCAGCCGATCGCGCAGTACCAGCCGTTCACCCCGGCCATCGAGACCCTGCGCGGCCTGCTGCTCGGCACCGAGATCGGCGACAACGGCTGGATCGCGATCGCCTGGTGCGTCGGCCTGTCCGCGCTCGGCTACCGCTGGTCGACGGCGTCCTTCAACCGCGACCCGAAGTAAGCGCGCGGGTTGCCTGCCGCAACTCGTCCCGCTCCAGGGCGGCGTACTCCGACACCGCGTCGGCATACGCCGCCCGGTCGGCGTCCTGCGCCGCCTGCCGGGCGCGGTCCGCCGACATCGTCGGCTGGAAGTCCCGCAGCACCCGCAGCCGTTCGGCCAGCGCGATCATCCGCACGGCACCGGCATCGCCCCTCGCCAGGCCCACCATGCCCAGCGCGTGCAGCACCGTCCCGAGGACCGGGAGCACCATGGGCGAGCCGGACGGGTCGCCGAGCAGCGTCCGCAGCCGCTCCCGCAGCCGCTCGACCGGCCCCGCGACCAGTTCGAGGCGGCCAGCGTGCGCGTGCGCCGTCACGGCCGCCGACTGGATCTGCAGCGCCCACGGGTCGAGCCAGGGGGCGCTGCCCTGCACCGAGCCGGCCGCCAGCATCCGCTCCACGGCACTGCGCCACAGGCCGAGCCCGACCTCCGTCAGCCCGCGGGCCAGCGCGATCTCGGCGCGCCCGGCGAGGTCGGGCCGGTAGAAGTCGTTCTGCCGCGGGGTGTCGTCGCCCTCCGTCTGGCGCAGCCAGTGCTCGGCCTCGTCGGGGTCGCCGCGCTGCAGGCAGGCGAGGACGAGGAGCGAGCGGATGCCGATGTAGTCCTGACCGTCGCCGAGTTGCGGCAGCACCGCGAGCGCCGCCCTGAGGTGCTCGTGCGCCTCCTCGCCCTGACCCGTGCGCAGGCACAGCTCGCTGAGCCGGGAGTGCACCATGAGCCGCACGGAGGGATTGTCGATCGGCGCGAGTTCGGCGGCCGTCCTGCGCGCCGCGACGATCGCGCGGTCGATGTCGTGCTCGTACTCCCAGAGGTAGGAGGCGATGCACTCGGCGATGCCGGCGACCAGCGGCTGTCCGCTGTCGCAGAACCCCCGCAGCACGTCGTAGTCGGGAGGCACCATCGCGGGCACCGCGCTGAGCACCACGGCGATGGCGCGCAGCAGTGTGTCCGGCGGGGCCGGGGGCAGCCGCCGCAGGGTGACGAGCTGGCGCACGGCACTGGGGCCGTGCCCCATGAACAGCACCACCGTGCACAACACCGCTGCGGCGCGGGCGACTTCGAGGTACTCGGGCTCGGGGTGGTAGTGCGACAGCGGCGGGCCGGTGTCCGCGGCCAGGGCGGTGAGGCGGGGAAAGTTGGAGTCGGTGGACCACAGGGCGGCCAGCACGGCGGTGAGGGCGGCGATGGACGGCCCGTCCGCACGGGTCAGGGCGTGTCGCAGGGCCAGCACGAGGTTGTCCTGCTCGACCTTGATCCGCTCCCAGGAGGCCAGCGCCTGCGAGCCGAAGAGCGCGTCGTGGTACGCGACCCCGAAGTCCCGCGCCCAGCCGAGGAACCGGTCGACGGCCCGCTCCTCCTCGCCCGCCTCCGCGCACCGGGCCGCGCTGAACTCCCGTACCGTCTCCAGCATCCGGAACCGCACACCGGCCGGGGTGTCGGCGACGGTGACCAGCGACTGATCGGCCAACTGCTCCAGCAGGAACAGCCCGTCCTCACCGAGCACCCGCTCCGCCGCCTCGCCCAGGAAGCCGCCGGGGAAGACGGAGAGCGTGCGCAGCGCCGCCCGGGCGTCCTCGGCGAGCAGGTTCCAGCTCCACTCCACGACCGCGTGCAGCGTGCGGTGCCGTTCCGGTGCGTCGCGCGCCCCGCCGCGCAGCAGCGCGAACCGGTCGCCGAGGCGACGGGCGATCTCCGGGACCGACAGCACCCGCACCCGGGCCGCGGCCAGCTCCACGGCCAGCGGCAGCCCGTCGAGGTGGCGGCACAGTTCGGCCACCGCGTCCGACGGCAGTTGCACTCCGCTGCGGGCGGCCCGGGCCCGCTGGGTGAACAGCTCGACGGAGGTGGCCAGTTCGAGCTCCGGCAGCGCGTACACCGCCTCGGAGGTCAGGCCCAGCGGGGCTCGGCTGGTGGCGAGCACCCGCAGGTCCCGGGAGGAGGAGATCAGGGCCCGGACCAGGTCGGCGGCGCCCCGCACCACCTGCTCGCAGTTGTCCAGCACCAGCAGCGCGGAGCCGGAACCGAGCACGCCGAGGATGCCGGAGACCGGGTCGGCCGCGGCGGGGCCGCTCACCGCGCCCGCGCCGAGCGCGGAGGCCACCTGCGCGGCCACGTCCCGGTCGGCGGTGACGGCGGCGAGCGGCACGAAGTACACCACGCGCTGCTCGGCCCGGCGGCTCACCGCGTGCGCGAGCCGGGTCTTGCCCAGGCCGCCGGGGCCCACCACGGTGACGGCGCGCGAGGCGCCCAGCAGCGCCTCCACCGCCGCGACGTCCTCGTCCCGTCCGAGCAACGGGTTCGGCTCGTGCGGCACGCCGTGTCGCACCACCGGCGGCTCGCCGCGCAGCAGTTCCTGCTGGACGGTCTTGAGCCCGGTCCCCGGGCCCGTGCCCAGCTCCTCGCGCAGCTCGCGGCGGTACTCCTCGTAGCGGGTGAGCGCGGCGGACGGGCCGGCCGTCGCCGCCTCGCCGCGCAGCAGTTCGGCGAGCACCTCCTCGTCGCGCGGATGCCTGGCGGCGAGGGCGGCCAGCTGCCCGGCCACCTCCGCGCGCCTGCCCAGTCGGGCCAGCGCCAGCGCGCGTGCGCGCAGCAGCGCGTCGCGGACGGGGGCGCGCTCGGCGCGCAGCGCGGCCACCGGGTCGTCGTCCCCGCCGCTCTCGTCGGGGGTGCCGGTCCACAGGGCCAGCCCGGCCTCGGCCGCCGCCAGCGATCCCGTGTGGTCCCCGGCCCTGGCCCGCTCCGCGCTCGCGGCGGCGTGCAGCAGCAGGGCGGAGCTGTCGACCTGGTCCTCGGCGAGGTCGAGCCGGTACCCGCTCGGCGTGCTGACGATCAGGTCGGCGCCCAACTGCGCCCGGGCCCTGGACACCAGGACCTGCAGCGCCTTGCCGGGCCGCTGCGGCAACTCCTGCGGCCACAGCCCCGCCACCAGCCGCTCGGTGCCGCAGCCCGTGCGCAGGTCGCCCGCGAGCAGGGCGAGCAGGGCGCGGAGCCGGGGCGCGGTGACCTCCTGTCCACGGTGGGCGACACGCGGCAGCAGGGTCAGGTCGGTGGTCACCCCCGTAGGTTAGCCCGACCGGTGGAACCGCAGGTCAGGTCGGGGGGCGTCAACTGGGCGTTGAAAGTCGGAGCATGATCGGCCATCATTCGGCCCAGGGACGAGCGGCGGCACAGGACGAGCGGCGCCAGGCCCCGTCGAGGCAGCCGCCGTCGCACAGCAGTCGCGCAGAGGGAGACCCGCAGTGCCGAAGCAGGAGACGACCGCGCAGGCGCACGCCGGGGTCTACGACTCGCCGCCGCCGAACATCGCCCGGGTCTACGACTACCTGTTGGGCGGCAAGGACAACTTCCCGGCCGACCGCGTGGTCGGCCAGCAGATCGAGCAGACGCTGCCCGAGGTGCACCTGGGCGTGCAGCAGCAGCGGGCCGTGCTGCGGCGGGTGGTGCGGTACCTGGTCGAGGAGGCCGGGCTGCGGCAGCTGATCGACATCGGCTCGGGCCTGCCCACCGCCGACAACGTGCACCAGGTGGCCCAGGGCGTCGACGCCGCCACCCGGGTGGTCTACGTGGACAACGACCCGGTGGTGCTCACGCACGCCCGGGCGCTGCTCGCCGACACCAAGGAGACCGTCGTCATCGCCGGCGACCTGCTGGACCCGGCGGGGCTGCTCGCCGATCCCGTGCTGCGCGCGCACATCGACCTCGAGCAGCCGGTGGGCCTGCTGCTCTGCGGGATCCTGCACTACGTGCTGGACGAGGAGGAACCGGCGCGGCTGGTGCGCGAGTTGGTCGAGGCGTTGCCCAGTGGCAGCTACCTGTTCATCCACCACCTGCTGGCCGCCGGCGACCCCGACGCCGCCGCGGCGGAGGCGGTGCTGCGCAAGGGCGTGGGGCGCGCGCAGTTCCGCACGCTGCCCGCGGTCGCCGCCTTCCTCGACGGGCTGGACCCGGTCGAGCCCGGCGTGGTCACCGTCTCCGAGTGGCGCCCCGAGGCGGACACCCCGGCGCTGGACGCCAACCCGGTGCTGCGGCTGGCGGCGGTGGGAGTGGCCCGCAAGCCCTGACCGTCCGGGGTACGTCAGCTTCCTTATCCGGAGCGGCTGTTGTCGGCGGCCCCGTTGACGGGAGGCGGCCGGGCGGGTTGGCTCGGGGCGTCAGTGGGGCCGGCGGCCGCGGGGGCGGCCACTTCGGGAGGGGAACCATGTTCGGACTCGGTCGATCCACCGTCCAGACGGTCGCGGGGGTCTGCGCCGTCACCGCCGCACTCGCGGCCGCCGGCGTCGCACCGGCGGTGGCGGCGCCCGCCACCGCCACCCCGGCGACCGCGCGCCAGGTCTGCCTGGCGCCCGGGGGCGCGCAGCCCGACCAGGCCGTGTACCCGGCCGCGATCAGCGCCGACGGCCGCTTCGCGCTGGTCGACTCGTCGGCCGGCAACCTGGTGCCGGGGGGCAACAACGGCAACGGCGGCGTCCTGGTCTGCGACCTGCGCACCGGGCACGTCGAGCGCGCGGACCTGAGCGACGCGGGCGCCCAGCCCGACGGCTTCAGCTCCCCCGGCGCGATCAGCGCGAACGGCCGGTACGTGGTCTTCACCTCCTCCGCGGGCAACCTGGTGCCGGGCACCACCCAGGGCGTCGACAACATCTACCTGCGTGACCTGCGCACCCGCCACACCGAGCTGATCAGCGTCGGGACCGGCGGCGCACCGCAGGTGGGCGGCAGCGCGCAGCCGAGCATCAGCGCGGACGGCCGCTACGTGGCGTTCAACTCCAACCGCTCCGACCTGGTGCCCGGCGACACCAACCAGGCCTCCGACGCCTTCGTCCGCGACCGCCGCACCGGCAGCACCGTGCGGGTCTCGGTGCACAGCGACGGCACCCAGGGCGCCGCGGGTTCGTTCTGGCCCTCGATCAGCGCGGACGGCTCCCGGGTGGTCTTCGTCTCCCGCGACCGGGACCTGGCCACCGACGTCCCCACCACGGCTTCCTCCCCCGCCGCCTCCACGGACGCCGCCGCCTCGGACCTGGCCCCGCACAAGGCCCGCTACTACCCGCTCTTCACGCACGACCTGCGCACCGGTCGCACCGCCGTGGCGAGCGTGGAGCCGGACGGCACCACCACCGCGGACGTCACCGCCGGGCGGATCAGCGCGGACGGCCGCAGCGCCGTGTTCACCTCGCTCGACAACGACTACCTGGCCCCCAGTCAGGTCATGGTCCGCGACCTGGACCGCGGCACGACCACGCTGGTCAGCGCCGCCGCCGACGGCACCGCGGGCAACCGTTCCTCGTCCCTGCTGGCGCTGAGCCCGGACCACCGCTTCGCGTACTTCGGCTCGACCGCCGACAACCTGCTGCCCGGCGGCGCGAGCGACTCCCTCGCCTTCTACCGGCGCGACCTGCGCTCGGGGCGCAGCGAGCGCCTGCTGGAACTGCCCCTGCTGCCGGACGGCGGGGCCCAGGGGGTGGGCGCGTCCGTGGACGCGGCGGGGAGCGTGCTGCTCTTCGGCGCGGACGGCAGCACGGTGCTGCCGGGTGACACGGACCACACGGCCCAGGCCTTCACCGTGCGCCTGGGCCGCCGCTGACGGCTCGTCGGGAGAGAACGGGTCGGCGGAGAGCAGGAGCCGGAGCACTCGTCCCGCGGGGTGGCGACCCGTCCAAGTGAAGCACCGGCTCGGTTGGACGACCGATCACACCCGACCCACCGAGCGCACCCGGTCGTCCAGCTCCTGCGCGAACTCCTCCCACACCTCGGCGCAGCGGCGCGCGAGGTCGACCACCAGGTCCCCGCAGTGCGTGGGCACCACGGAGGTCAGGCCGGACCAGTCCTGCATCCCGACCGCGTTCTGCTGCAGCAGCCGCAGCAGGTGCCGGCCCTCCTCCTTGTGGCGCAGGGCCGGATCGCGCAGCAGCTTCTCGAGCACGGTGGCGGGATCCGGCGGCACCGGGCGCATCCGACGCCCGGTGCGCTGTCGGGGGACGGAGACCGTGGCGGCGTCGGAGGCGGCCGACTGCACCGAGCGGTCCGCCACCGGGGCCTGCCCGGCCTCCAGGCGCCGGCGGACATCGCTGACCGTGGCCGGTGAGATCCCGGCGAGCCGCGCCACCTCGCGCAGCGAGGCCTGCGGGTCCTCGGCGATCAGTTCGGCCGCCCGCTTCCGGCCCTCCACGCTGCTCAGCGGACGAACCTTGCCGTCCCGGCCGACCCGGACGTGCAACTGCGGCACCGTGTCCACCGAGCCGCGTCTGATGGCGGCCACCGCCTTGGCCCCCAGTCCCGCGGCCCGGGCGATGGCGCGGTCCGACATCTGCGGGTGCGAGACGATGATCCGGGTCGCGGCGGCCCGGCGGTCGGCCCGCGAGAGCGGGAGGCCGTGGGTGATGTTCGCCTCGACGGCACGCAGGAAGGCCTCTTCAGCCGTGCCGTCGAAGAACTCGACCTCGATGGCCTCGTGGCCCTTCCAGAACGCGGCCATCAGACGGTGGATCCCGTCGATCACCCGCATGGTGCGCCGCTCGACGAGGATGGGCGGCAGCGGCGCGTCGAGCTCCGCCAGTCGGGCCACGTGCTCGGCGTCCGGCCCTTCGGAACGCGGCGACTCTCCCGGGAGCAGCAGGGCGATCGGGACGGTGGCGAACCTCTGCCTCTCGAGCTCGTCCGCGCCGACCACGCCGACTGGTCCGACTGCTGCGCGCAGCTCGGTGCCCGTTCCGTTGTTCGCGCGTTCGACTGGACCGGCGACTGCCTGATTCATGGTCTCACCCCGTTGGATAGCGGCCCGCGATCCGGTACTCGTGGGGCCCGCGGAAAGTCGAGTCGTGCGTTGCCCGGGCCTGCGGCATGGGGCCCGCAGGGTGTCGCCCCGGTGGCTCGTCACTGGGTCACGCGCTCGGCCCGACGGGCCGTGGGCAGCGGACAGCGAGCGCGGACGGGAGCGCGGACGGGCGTGAGCGGCCGGGTGGCCGCGGCGTGGCGGTCGGATCCGCCTGCGGGGCCGCCGGGTGGCCGGGAACCCGCGGAGGCCGGCGGTGCTGGGACCGTGGGCACCGGCCCGGTGGCGGGACCGGCTACTGCCAGATCATGTCGTCGCCCTGGGAGCCGGAAGCGCTGGGGACGGGGGTCGGGGCGGGGGTGATCGGGCTGCCCTGCCAGATCATGTCGGCCTGCAGCACGGTGCCGGGGGTCCGTTCCAGCGGTGTGTTCTGCCAGATCATGTCGTTGGCCAGAGCGGAGGGAACGGTGTGGTGGACCGCCAGAGCGCTGTGCACCTCGAGAGCGGGCACGGCCACGGCGAAAGCGAGCGTGATGACCGCGGCGGTCTGGACGAGGATGTTGCGAGACATGACGGAGCCCTTCGAACGATCTGGGTCGGCTGGCTGACTTCCGGATCGCGCGTTCCGCGGTGACGCTTCTCCGGCGCCGGCTTCCGGGCGGTGCTCCCTGCCGGCGAGTACCAGCTTCGTCACATCCCAGGGCAGTTGGAAGGGCCGTCAGCTGGACGGAAACGGCCCTGGCCCAATCCGTCCACCGTCGTCGGACGAGGACAACAACCTTTGGTAGAAAGGCACCACGAGCGGGACGCTCGCGCTCTCCAGGCGCCAGCAGTCGAGTTCGGGCGCGGCGGCCAGCACCCGCACGCACAGCCCCGCCGCCCGGACCTCGGCCTCCTCCAGCCGGTCGGCCAGCAGGTAGACCCCGACCACCAGCCGGCCGGGAGCGTGCTGGTGCGCCGCGACGTGCTCGACGCGCTCGTACGGCAGCGCCGAGACGCGGATCAGCTGCCTGACGCGCTCCAGCGGGACGGTGGCGTCGGGCGGCACCATCAGGCGGAGATGAACGAGATACATGGCGCCAACACTCCCAAACACCCCCTTGAGGTGCAAAGAGGGTCTTCCTGGACGGTTCAGGCCACGACCCGAAACGTCCAGGAGCAGTCCTGGAGCAACGCACGATACGCGTGAAATGATCGCGTTCGAAATGATGGTCCACACTGTCGTCCACGGGGGACAACAATGCTCGCCATGCTTGGCCTTGACCGAACGTCCGAAACCGTCTACCGGGCCATGCTCGCCAGACCACAGTACGGGGTGGCACAGCTGGTCCAGCATCTGGGGCTCTCAGAGGTCGCTGTGCGCCAGGCGCTCGACACGTTGAGCGAGTTGGCCCTGCTCCGCCCCTCGCACGAGCGCCGGGGCGAACTGCGCGCCGTGTCCCCCGACATCGGGATGGAGATCCTGATGTCGCGCCAGCAGGCCGAACTGGCCGCCCAGCAGCAGCGGATCGAGGCCTCGCGCGCCGCGGCGGCCCAACTCATCGCGGAGTACGCGGACCTGCGGCCGAACACCGCCCACCCGGGTGTCGAGCAGCTGGTCGGAATCGACCAGATCCGCGACCGTCTCGCCACGCTCACCCACGAGATGCGCTCCGAGGTGATGACCTTCGCCCCGGACGGCGCCCACACGGCGGAGAGCATCGACGCCGCCCGCCCGCTCAACCAGTCCCTGCTGGAGCGGGGCATCACCATGCGCACCATCTACCTGGAGAGCCTGCGCAACAACCAGCCCACCGTCGACTACGTCACCTGGCTGGCCGAACGGGGGGGCCGGGTGCGCACGGCGCCCTCGCTGCCCACCCGCATGATCATCGTCGACCGCGCCATCGCGGTCATCCCGGTCAGCGACGAGGACACCGCCGCCGCGGCCGTCGTGCTGACCGGGCACGGCACGCTGACCGCCCTGTGCGCGCTCTTCGAGAACGTCTGGTCCACCGCGCAGCCGTTCGGCGAGAGCACCCGGCACAACGGTAGCGGCCTGAACCCGCAGGAGACGACCACCATCCAGCTGCTCGCCGACGGGCACACCGACGACGCGATCGCCAAGCGGCTCGGCGTCTCCCCGCGCACCGCCCGGCGGCTGGCCACCGACCTGATGGAGCGGCTCGGCGCCCGCAGCCGCTTCGAGGCCGGGGTGCGGGCGGTCCAGCAGGGCTGGCTGCCCCACCAGCGGTAGCGGCCGGGCCGGCCGGCGGGTGTCCAAGCGGGGCGCCTCCGCAGTTGAACACCCGCCGGCCGGCCCCCGATCCGGTTGCCCCTCAGTGCGGCCCGGGTGTCGGCGGGGCGCCGGGGGCGGGCGGGCCGGCGGGCAGCCGGATCGGGCGCAGCTGGGCCCAGGCGCCGAAGGCGGTGGCGCCCAGCAGCATCGGGATGCCGGCCCAGAGGTTGACGTTCACGCCGCCGGCCCGGTTCAGGTCGGCCTGGGAGGTGACGGTGGCGCCCATGACGGTCAGCACCGTGCCGTAGATGCCGAACAGCAGCGCGAGCACCCGGCGCAGGTCGAAGGCGCCGGCCTGGGCGGGGGCGCCGTCGCTCGCGGGATCGGGGTCCGGGTCGGTCACAACGGGCTCCTGTTCACCTGGTCACCAGAAGACGATGTTGAGGGCGACGGCGAGCAGCAGCGCGCCGGTGCCGAGCAGCGCGGGGTTGCGGAACCAGCCGGCGTCCTCGCGGGTGTCGGAGTCCTTGATCGTGTCGCGCGGGGTCAGCGACCAGACCAGGCCCACCAGCTCGGCGTCCGGCTTGGGCTCGGTGACCAGCGAGACCGCGACGCTGACCGTGACGTCCATGACGAAGGCCGCACTCGCCGCCACGAAGCTCGGGCCCTGGCCGGACAGGTGCAGGACGTGGTGCCGGTTGAGCTGGTCGATCGTCACGGCCGAGGCGGTGCCCACGATCAGGCCGATGCCGCCGGCCAGCGGGGTGGTCCGCTTCCAGAACATGCCCAGGATGAAGGTGGCGAAGAGCGGGGCGTTGAAGAAGGAGAAGAGGGTCTGGAGGTAGTCCATGATGTTGTTGTAGCCACTGGCGATGAACGCGGTGCCGATCGCCAGCGCGCAGCCGAGCACGGTGATCGTGCGCCCGACCCGCAGGTAGTAGGCGTCCGGCCGGTCCTTGACCACGTAGGCCTGCCACAGGTCGTAGGTGAAGACCGTGTTGAACGAGCTGACGTTGGCCGCCATGCCGGCCATGAACGCGGCCAGCAGTCCGGTGATCGCCACGCCCAGCATGCCGTTCGGCAGCAGGTCGCGGATCAGCAGCTCGATCGCGTTGTTGTAGGTCACCCCGTTGTCCAGGGTCCCGCCGCTGGCCTTGTAGGCGGCCAGCTCCGGGGAGAGCACCGCGGCCAGCATGCCGGGGATCACGATCACCAGGGCCAGCAGCGCCTTGGGGTAGGCGCCGATCAGCGGGGTGCGGCGGGCCGCGGACATGTTCCGGGCCGCCAGCGCGCGCTGCACCTCGGCGAAGTTCGTCGTCCAGTAGCCGAAGGAGAGCACGAAGCCCAGGCCGAAGACGATGCCGAGCACGGAGAGCGTGGCGTTCGCGATGCCGGTGAGGTTGGTGGCCGGCCAGGCGTGCAGCTGCAGGTTCGCGTCGGTGTTCAGCGCCCGCACCCGCGTGCTCAGGCCGTCCCAGCCGCCGACCCGGTGCAGGCCCACCAGGGTGAGCGGGACCAGCATGGCCACGATCACGAAGAACTGCATCACCTCGTTGTAGACCGCCGCCGACAGCCCGCCGAGCATGGTGTAGGCCAGCACGATCAGCGCGGCGACCATGATGGAGACCCACAGCGGCCAGCCGAGCAGCAGGTTGACCACGGTGGCCAGCGCGTACAGGTTGACGCCGGCGATCAGCACCTGGGCGAGCGCGAAGCTGAGCCCGTTGACCAGGTGCGCGAACCGGCCGAACCGGCGGGCCAGGAACTCCGGCACGCTGCGCACCTTCGAGCCGTAGTAGAACGGCATCATCACCAGGCCCAGGAAGACCATGGCCGGGATCGCGCCGATCCAGTAGTAGTGCACGGTCGGGATGCCGAACTGCGCGCCGTTGGCGGTCATGCCGAAGATCTCGACCGCCCCCAGGTTGGCCGAGATGAACGCCAGGCCGGTCACCCAGGCGGGCAGCGAGCGCCCGGAGAGGAAGAAGTCCAGGCTGGAGGAGACCGAGCGGCGGGCGAGCGTGCCGATGCCGAGCACCAGCACGAAGTAGACGGCGAGCAGCGCGTAGTCCACCGGCCCGGCGTCCAGCCGCAGGCCGGCAGCAGCAAGAACGCTCAACTGAATCCCCACCCCTCGGATGCCCGACCTTTCGCGCCCCGTCCTACCAGCGCACCGGCCGTCCGCGCCGTGCTGCTCACCCGGCCGGGGGCGCGTCGTTGGGCCGATCGGCGGGCGCGGAGGCGGGCAGGCGCCCGCCGGACGGCTCGGGGACGACCCCGCCGGCGGCGGGCGCCGCCGTCCGGGTGTTCCTGGCCCGGGGCGAGCCGGGCTCGGTGGCGGTGGGCGATCGGCTGGCTACGCTGCGAGCACGGCCGGCGGCTCCCGGCGGCCCAGGCGGCGAACAGGAGACACCAGTGCGGATCGCGGTGTGTCAGAACAAGGGCGGCTCCGGGAAGACGGCCATGGTCGTGAACCTCGCCGCCGCGCTGGCGGAGGCCGGCGAGCGGGTCGACGTCGCCGACGTGGATCCGCAGGGCAACGCCTCGCGGCGGCTGGGCGCGCGGCCCGACGCCGACCAGGCGACGATCAGCGAGGCGATCAAGTGCGACGCGCTCGGCGCGGCCCGGGACGCCTACGTCGAGTGCGGCTGGGGCGGGGTGTACAGCGAGCGGATCCGCGTGCTGCCGGCCCGCTTCGAGCTGGAGAACCGGATCTCCGAGGCCGGCACCGTGGGCGCCGTGAAGCGGCTCAAGCGGGCGATGGCCGGCTGCGACGACGGCCGGACCACCCTGCTCGACTGCCCGCCCTCGCTGGGGCACCTCACCCAGCTGGCCATGGTCGCGGCCGACGCGGTGCTCATCGTGGTCGAGCCGGAGTTCGACGGGATCGAGGGCGCCGTGCGGGTCCTGGCCTTCGTCCGCGACCACGCCGAGGACCTCAACAACCCGCGGCTGCACGTGGCCGGCGTCGTCCCGTCCCGGGTCCGGGCCGGCCTGGGCGTCCACGACTTCCAGCTGGAGGGCCTCGCCACCTGCTTCCCGCGGCTGGTGTGGGCTCCGCACATCCGCGAGCGGGCCGTGATCAAGGCCGCCGCGGACTCCGTCGCCCCGCTGCGCTCCCTGCGCACCCTGCCCGCCCGGGAGATGGCCGACGACTTCGCCCAGCTGGCCGCCCGGATCACCCGCCTCAAGGAGACCGTCGCATGAGCGAGCGCCCCCGCCTCCAGCGCCCGGACAGCACCGCCCGGCTGGCCGGCCCCGAGACCCTGCTGATCGGCCACCGGCCGGGCCGGCGCCGAACCGACGGTGCCCCGGCTCCGGTCGCGGTCGCCGCCGCGGCGGACCCGGGCACCGGGTGCGCCGAGGGCACGGCCGCGGCATCGACACCGGCATCGGCGTCAGGGGTGACCGGGCGCAGCCTGGCCGAGCTCGAGGCCAGGGTGGCCGCCGCCCAGCAGGAGGGCATCGAGGTGGTCCGGCAGGCGCAGGCGCAGTTCGACGCGGACAAGGAGGCCGCGCACACCCGGTTCGCCGCGGACGCCGGTCCCGCCCTGTGGGAGATCCACGACCGCCGGCTCTACCGGGCCACCCACCGCACCTGGGACGAGTACCTGACGCAGCGCTGGAACCTCTCGCGGTCCTACGCCCACCGCCTGCTGGAGATGATCCCGGTACAGGCCGCGTTGTTGCCAGATCCCGCTTTTGGCAACCTCGTGCTGCGCGAGTCGCAGGCCCGGGTGCTGGTCCCCGTGCTGCGCGAGCACGGTCCCGAGCAGGTGCGCGAGGTGGTCGGCAAGACGCTGGCCGACGGCGAGCGGCCGACCGCCAAGGCGCTGACCGCCGCCCGGGCCGCGCTCGGCTACGTCCCCGCGACCGCCCGGGAGTGGGAGCAGGGCGAACCCGCGCCGGCGCCCGAACCGCCCACCGCCGACCAGGAGGAGAGCCGGCTGGCGCTCGGGGACCTGGAGCGGCTGGCCGGTGTGCTGCGGGCCGCCCTGCGCGACCTGCCCGACACCCTGGCCACCACCGCCGCCCGCTCCTTCCCCGGCGAGACCCGCAGCGCGCTGGCCGACCTGCGCCGGCAGCTGCGGCGGGCCACCCGGCTCACCGACGCGGGCCCCGCACCGGGCGACCCCGCGCCGACCGTGGCCGCGCCGACCGGCATCCCGGGGCCCGCACGGGGCTGACGGGGGCTCAGCCCCAGGGGCGGCGCAGGCGTTCGGAGACCCGACGCCACAGCGCCGCCCCCGGGTGTTCCGCCTGCAGGCGCGCCACCTCCCGGGCCGCGCCGGCGTCGCCGCTGTGCTGGGCCCATGCGTACCAGTCCAACGCCTCGCGGTAGTCGCCGCGCTGCTCGTGCACCCGCGCGCCGTCCAGCACGGCCGCCGTGCTGCCCTGCTGCCCGGCCCGCAGCAGCCACTCCAGGGCCTTGCGGGCGTCCGGCTCGCCGCCCGTCGCCAGGTGCCCGCGGGCCACCGCCCGCATCGCCTTGGTGCTGCCCGCCTCGGCCGCCCGCAGCTGCCAGGTGTGGGCGTTGGTGCCGTCCAGCTCCGCCATGATCTGCAGGGCCTGCACCTCCCCCGCCTCGGCGAGCTCGCGGTAGCGCTTCACGGCGCGCCTGCGGTACCGCTTGCGCTCGTCGGGATCGGTGCTGCGTTCGCTGAGCCGCAGGCAGAGCCGGGCGATGTCCCGCCGGGAGGCGGCGTCGCCCAGCGACTCGGCCTGTAGGTGGCTCCCCAGTGCCTCCTCGGGGCGGCCGTTCCGCTCGTGTTCCAGCGCCCTGGCCCGCAGCGCGGAGACGCTGAGCCGCTCGGGCTTGGCCGGGGCGGGGACGGGGGCCGGGGCGGGGACGGCCTTCGGCTTCGCGGGCGTGGGGGTTGGGACGGTCTTCGGCTTCGCGGGCGTGGGGGTTGGGACGGTCTTCGGCTTCGCGGGCGTGGGG